>JAXLZV010000002.1:0-96605 GCA_046350755.1 Candidatus Saccharimonadota bacterium
AGTGCGCAAAGCATGACTAATATCTTTCGTAATATGATTACTGCCGATTGGCAGAATACTCGTGAAGCTCACCTTGCCATCCTCAAATACCGCGATGCCAGTCGTTTCTGATCCGATATCGACCAGAGCGACACCAAGCTCTTTCTGACGCTTCGTCAATACCGCTCGCGCCGAAGCGAGCGGGGTGATGACATGACTATTCGCAATAATTCCAGCGCGATGCACTGCATCATCAAGATTTTTCATGGCCGGGATCGAGGCCGTGATGATATGCGTATCAATTTCTAGCCGCACACCATTCATGCCGAATGGATCAGCAATATTTCCCTGGCCATCAACAATATATGAGCGCGGGATGACACGTAATATCTCTCGGTTTGATTCAAGCGAAAGAGCGGCTGCAGCTTCTTCAGCGCGCACCATATCTTCGCGACTTATCTGCTTATCAGCTCGACTGACCGCGATAACCCCGCGCGAATTCAGACTTTGAATGTGGCTGCCATCAACTGATATAGTTGCCCGCTCGATGACCGTCCCACTCATCCGCTCTGCCTCCTCGAGAGCCGCGGTTATAGCACTCACAGTATCCTCCAGGTCGACCACGACACCACGCCGTAACCCGTTGGTTTGCGCAAAGCCTAAACCAATCACAGAAACATTTGGGCTATCATCCTGGGCAACACCAACTACACACGCTACTTTGGTCGTGCTGATGTCTAACCCGATAAATGTTGTATCTTGTTTTGAGGCCATAATCATATCTCTCATATTTGGATACAAAAATTGTATACCATGCTAACTCAACAGCGCAAATATTGTGTACAAGTTATTACTGAGTACTTTTTTTATTCGATTGAAGTGAGTATTTCGGCACCGTCATCTGTAATAAGCACCGTATGCTCGAATTGGACAGCCTGTGATCCGTCCTTTGTCATCCATGTCCAGCCATTATCAGCTAGATACATTTCGTGGCTACCAAGTGCAACGTTCGGCTCAAGCGCAATCGTCATACCAGCCTTTAGTGCCTCACCCGTTCCTCGCAAACCGTAATTCATGATAGTAGGTTCTTCATGGACTTGATGACCAACTCCATGTCCACACAGTTCATATACCAGCTTTAAATTATACCGCTCGCAAACATCTTCAACGGCTTGCCCAATATCTCCCAATCGCACACCATCTTTGACCTCGGCAATTGCTGCATCTAATGCCTGCTTGGTACCCGTCAGTAGTCGTTGCTGATCGGCAGTTGGCTTCCCGAGGACAAATCCAAACCCGGCATCAGTAATCATGCCATGATACGTGACCCCAAAGTCGAGATGCACCAAATCACCATCCTCCAGCACTCGGTCATCAGGGATGCCATGAGCAATCTCATTATTGATCGAGATACAAATTGAGGCCGGAAAGCCGTTGTAATTGAGAAAGGCAGCAGTCGCCTTATGTTGATTTAAGAGTCGAGCAGCTTCTCGATCGATATCGGCGGTCGTGATGCCAACCTTAGTAAAAACTTTCAGCTCAGCCAAAATTGTCGCCAATATCCGTCCACTCTCGCGCATATCAACGATCTCTTGAGCGGTTTTTATCTGTGTCCTCATGATTGCAGAGCCTTAACGAGTCGAGCATGAACTTCTTCAACCGTCCCACGGGCATCGATGGTAACCGGCGTTAATACATCGCCCAAGAGCGAGATAGCACGCTGAACATCTTGCTCATACACATCAGGCGCTTACGGATGGCAGCCTCCGTGTCGTCAGCTCGTCCTCGCTTGGCTAGTCGCCGAAAAACCTCATCATCAGAGATATCGAGAATAATAAGACTGATTTTCTCGGGTGGATTTTTTCCAAATGCGCCTTCAACCATGTTGCCGGGCTTCATCGCGCGGAAAACCATCAAATATCACGCGCTGCTTACCATAGCGTTGAAGAATGTCTTCGATCAGCCCGAAGATCAGCTGAGGTCAATGAGATGACCGGCATTCATGGTAGCTGCCAGTTCGGGATCGCCCTTGGCTTCACGTAGTAGTTCGCCAGGACTAACCGATACGTAATCGTCTCCTGCTTGGTGAGCAAAGCTGGCTGGTGCGTCTTTGCCAGCCCCGGGTTTGGATTTTTGCCAATATAATCATTTACTGTAATAACTCCTGCTGCAAGTGCCGGCAAGAATACGCAGGTTGCCACGATCACGC
The DNA here is from genome assembly GCA_046350755.1 of Candidatus Saccharimonadota bacterium. GTDB lineage: Bacteria > Patescibacteriota > Saccharimonadia > CAILAD01 > CAZDEK01. The sequence goes on from JAXLZV010000002.1 coordinate 2,189, forward strand.
CGCGATGGCGGGTCACTACATACCTCCGGCCATCATATCCTTGACGACTTTTACAACTTGGTTATTTTCTCTGCCAAAGTATCGAGCGTACGCTCCACCGCTGTATTCACCACCTCTGCAAAGAAGACTAGGGCGATCATGGCAATAATCAGCGCGAATCATACCAGCTAATCTGTAGAATAATTGACGTCGCCAACGCGAGAACCGCCGCAACGACATGGATGCGAGCATTGCGCCCGCGGCTAATCACCATCTTGAGACCCCGAAAGGCATAACGAAAACTTCTGTTAGTCCTAACCATAATGAAACCGTCTGGTATCCTCCTTGCTCCATGATAGCATGTGTATCGGCTTCAAAACGACGTCGACTTTTAGAGTCAGCGTGATCATGGCCAGCTAGATGCATCAGCTCGTGCACGAACAGCGTGGCATACTCATTATCTAAATCGAGATCGTGGTCGCGAGCAAAAGCTTCAGCAACTGCCGGACAGATTGCACCGCCAGTTCACTTGCTGGCCTTGCTCGTCGACAAGGGGAGGATTATAGCGAAAGCTCAGCACATCAGTCGCTTCAGTTTTATCAGTGCTGTCGCCAGTGTTTCCATCTCTTCGCGATCAAGAAACTAACCACGACATTACCTTGCGCGTTGTCGACGGAGCTTGACCAGATTGCGAACAACCTCTCGCCAACCCCTGGCTGCACCTGGGCCGGCGCATTATCAGGCAATATCACCGCGAGCATAGCTTACTGGCGAGTTCTTCGCGGGTTATCTGAGCTAGCCGAGCACCGTCGACTGCACCATTAAACCGCTCACGGACAGCACCAATGATCTGCCCCATCTGCTGCATCACCAGCCTGAGCAACGGCTTGAACGGCCTCACGAAGCGCTCTTCAGATACTTGCTCAGGTAAATAGCCTTCAATAATTTCTAACTCAGCTTGCTCTTTTTCGCCAGATCTTCGCGGCCAGCGTCGGTGTATTGAGAATAACTCTGGCGCTTTTTGGCTTTAAAACCTGCAACATCTGCTGCGGCGACAGATCTTCGCGCCTCAATCTGATAGTTCTTAAGGCAGACTTTAAGAGGCGTGCACTCTTGCACCTTCACCCGTCACGCGCCCGCATGGCCGTAGCGAGGTCAGTTTGAGGCTTTTCTCGATGTCCATAGGGCCCTCCTAAGTTAACCGCGGATAAAGTGAAATTTCGCGCATCTTCTGCTCTTCGCAGACGTTTACGCGTGGCAATCTCTCGCTCAGCTCGCTTTGTCAGCGGCTTCTCGAAAAACTTCTTACGACGAGCCGAAGTCAGACACCTGATTGGGAGACCTTCTTATTAAAACGGCGAATCAAGCTTTCCAGCGACTCTTCTTCTTTTCGTTCGACTTGCAACATAGACCACAGCATAATATCAGATCCGCTACCAGATTGCAAGATCCTGCGACAGTGCCCATTAGGTAGTGCCAGCCGCCTGCACCATGTGTTCAACCTGAGTAATCCCGGGCAAACGACGAAGGGCTGCGACCAGAGCCGGCAAGCGATCCATACGAACTAGTGACAAGTCGATATCAAACTGTACTTCATCCCCTTTCACCGTCTCCTTCACGCTACGCGCCCGGGCATCAAAGCCATGTAAGTGATGAGAAATACCTTTTAAGATGGCAGCAGTTTGTGCGGCCTGACCATAAATGCGCAGTTTATCCGAAGAATCAAAGTACCAATAAGCTGGTACGCAGCGCTCCCGTTGATCATCAAGCTGCGAACAGGCTTTAGTATGAACTGAAATACACCTAAACGACCACGAAGCCGCTAACAATCCTTCAGGATACTGCGGATCATAACAGCCCGGTATCAGCGAGACTATGTTCTCTTTCAATCCCCGGAATAAGAGCAACTGGTCGGGCTCGACGACGACGCTTCATAAATTCCGGCAACATTAAGCTAGAAGGACGTTTAACTACCTTATCGAACATCAGTTCTCTAGCGACATCCTGAGGGCGCAATGAGCCATCGCTCAAGCTAACAAACAGTGCCTGTTCGTTCTCGACACCAATTCGCTGAAGAATCTGCGCCCGCTGCATCGGCTTGAGCTGACCCCAGCCTGGTCGCTTCACTGAAACCAGATACTCATCAAGCTGCTGACGACCTTTCCGCTCTTCACTCGACTGATCCTGCACACGAAACCACGCTTTTATACGAGAGCGAGCCTTTGTCGACACCACAAAACCCAGCCAATCCCGGTTTGGTCGTGGCTCCTTACTGAAAGCAAAGATCTCGACAATATCGCGATTCTCCAATCGGTAATCCAGTGGCACTATTTGGTCGTTTACCTTTGCGCCGCGACACGATAAGCCAAGCTGGGTGTGAACCTGAAAGGCAAAATCAACCGGGGTCGAGCCTTCCGGAAGGTCATATAAATCACCTTTTGGCGAGAAAACGAATATGCGAGTTTTGAAAAGGTCAAGCCGAAAGCTCTCCTTAAGCTCGTCAATATTTGCGATTTGTTCTTGCCAATCGAGTAAATTTTGTACCCATTCGAATTTCTTTGGAAGCTGCTGAGCTGAAGTATTTTTGTGTGCGCTCAGTCCCTTCTGCTCATCATAATAAAAATGCGCCGCTAAGCCCCGCTCGGCAAACTCATGCATCGCCTGAGAACGAATTTGAACCTCAAATATGTGCTTACGTCCCAGGACGGTTGTATGAATTGACTGATAACCATTGGGCTTCGGAACGGCAATATAATCTTTTATATAATGTGGCAGCGGCTTATACAGAGCGTGAACAATGCCAAGAGCTTGATAGCAAGACTCGGTATCGGGCGTAATGATACGTAGGGCTACCAGGTCACGGATCTTTGTAAAATCGTGATCATATTTTTCTAGTTTGCGATACAAACTATAGGTATGTTTAATACGATGTTCTATCTGAGCTTCAATGCCTGCTGCCCCTAATTCTGCCTCAAGCTTCGGAATCACGAGATCTAATAAAGCCTTGCCTTCCTTAATATACGGTTGCGCCTGACGCATCAACTCGTTATACGCCGAGCGATCGACTACCGCAAAAGATAAATCTTCCAATTCAGCCTTCACGTCCCCCATACCCAGGCGATCGGCCAGCGGTGCAAAAATGTCGAGCGTTTCTCGTGCAATGCGTAATTGCTTCGTCTCAGATAAATGGCGAATTGTCCGCATATTATGCAAGCGATCTGCCAACTTGACTAAAATCACCCGAATATCCTGACTCATCGCTAGCAGTAATTTACGAATATTTTCGACCGAGCGAGTTTGCATCGCCTGCGCTCCTGGTCCATAGAGCATACCAATCTTTGAGACTCCATCTACTAAATCTGCAATCTCTTCACCAAATCGCTCCGACAGTTCCTCCTTCGTCACCGCAGTATCCTCAATAACATCGTGAAGCACTCCGGCTTGAATACTACCGATATCAGCCCGCCAGCCTTCAAGAATAATGGCCACTGCCATCGGATGGGTAATATAGGCCTCACCACTCTTGCGCTTTTGGGTATGATGAGCCTGACGAGCAAACTCATAGGCTGCTGCCACCTTCTGCTTATCATCGGCGCCAAGGTGCGTCATCCCCTCAACAAACTTAGGCAAACTCATGCTTGTGCCTTCCGAACGTGTAAGATTTGTCCCTCAACCCGTTTCATTCCATTCCATTCTGAGCCTTGCAACACCAATATTGCCTCGACATCTAGGCCTGGCTCTAACCATGCCCACTGTCGCTTGGCTTGAAAGGCGATACAACGGAGTGGCTGGCCATCGACCGTAAATTGCATCTGTGCATGATCCTGATCAGCGCCGACCCAACGCACATCGCCCAACTCACCCCTAAAATAGAAACGTATCTCAGGATTGGCTTGACCAGTTGGCTCGAGGAGGGCGAGCTGATCAAGTCCCGCTTGACTAACATATTCACCCAGCAGCCAAGCATCGGCGGAAATTTCACGCACTAACGTCGCCCGCTGCTCGTCGCTATCGCAGAATGCAATCAAGGCCTGCCGCAGCTTAGCTATATTACCAACCGAAAGTGTTATACCGGCCGCTGCATCGTGCCCCCCGAAACGCTCAAAAAGCTCGGTCGAATCCCGCAAGGCAGTAATTAATGAAAAGCGTCCGAAACTTCGTGCCGATCCCTTGGCTGTCTTGCCCTCGACCTGCAGGATGATTGTCGGCTTACCCTCAGCTTCAGCTACCCGGCTAGCTACCAAGCCGGCCACACCATGCGACCAGTCACTGCTTGACAAAACCAGGATTGGATCTTCGTGATACTCAGCCGCCTGAGCGAGCGCCTCAGTTGTCATGCGTTCGGTGATTGCGCGGCGCGCCATGTTCAGTTCATTGAGCTGCCGAGCAAGCTGGGTGGCCTGCTGGGTATCCTGCGTCATGAGTAGCTCTAAGGCCGTCCGGGCATGCTCAAGCCGACCCGCTGCATTGAGACGGGGCCCAATCTTAAATCCAAAATCACGAGCCGTCAGCCCTGCAACTGTACAGCCACTGATTTCTGCCAATACCCGCAAACCCGCTCGCCGGGAACGGCGTGCCACCTGCAATCCATAATATGCCAGTATCCGATTTTCGCCGACGAGTGGCACCACATCACAAACCGTACCCAGTGCCACTAGATCTAAGAGCCACTTCTCTTGACCGGCAGGCAATTCTTCCGGAAAAGCTGCCTGTAATGCCCGGGCCAAGGTGAAAGCTACTCCAACGCCAGACAACAGCCGCTCCGGATACTGACTTGTCGGACGCAATGGATTCAGTAAGGCGACCGCCGCCGCTGGTTCAGCCGGGCCAAGCGTGTGATGATCCGTCACGATTACATGCAGCCCTACCTGTGCCGCCTCGGCCACTGCTTCCACCGCCGTAATCCCACAATCAACCGTCACGACAGTGTCGACTCCCTGTTTTTTTAGATCAACCAAGGCGGCGGCGTGCAAGCCGTAACCCTCAATGAACCGATCAGGAATGTAAGTCATGTATGCAATGCCTAGCCGATCAAAGACATCGGCTAACAAAGCAGTTGCAGTCAGTCCATCAATATCATAGTCACCATAAATAGCGATCTTTCCCTGTCGATCGCGAACCTGGCGAATATGATCAACTGCCGCCTCAACACCGTCGAGAGTCTTGGGGTCCCCCAGTTGGGAGTAGTTTGGTTTGAGGAATACCTCTGTTTTCTGACCTGCTTGCCTAAGAGTAACAAAAAAAGCCGCCAATTCCCCAACCGGGACATCCTGGCGAGCTGGGATCTTCCAAGCTACTGACGTTTTTTCCTCCACCTTAGGTGGTATTATACCTCGCTAGCGTACGAAATAGGAGTGGCTAGCGCGGGAACGGAAGCCCATTGGAGTTTCCGACTGATAACTGCGGCTGTGGCCGATATCTGACTGACGACCGCCCGAATCTTCGACAAGTTCGTAACGACGTAAATCTTGCATAATTTGTTTGATCGTTTTGCGTATTTTTCGAGTCATTTTACTTTGTCTTTCTGGTTGTTTTGAGGACCATACCCTGTAATTCTTTATATAAAAGAAAGTCTTGATTTACCCAATATAATTTCGTGTTGCCTTGTTTGGCACTATATACATACTTGATGCGATGTAGCCGCTCGAGTTCGCGCGCAACATTACCCGGATCTTCGCGTACCAGCTTGGCAAGCCCACGAACGTGGACGCGATAATCCGGGTATTTGGAGAAAACCGTAATAATTTTACGTCGAGTTTTTGATGTTATGAAATATTGCAGCATTGTTTTTTCTACGTTAATTCTTGTTTATCTATCTTTTTTATTTTTTATTATTCAGTATTTGTATATAGTTTAGACAACAACAGTATTTTTTACAATAGCCTACTCGTTAGTTATTTTGTTACAATAGAACGCAATAGGATAACGCTTACGTATGCAACCACCCTGTCCAAACTGTGACACCCCACTTGCCGGCTCAACCATCGGCTACCTTTGCACCAATTGTGGCAAAGCCTACCGTTATGCCGATCCAGATCCGTCAGTGGACCCACATGCCCAACCGCACCATCCAAGTGGCGGCGAGCACACCCACGATGCAACCTATCTAAACGACATCAGCACTGAAGAAGGTAACGACCTAGCGGATACAGCCTCCTCCGAAGCCGCTCCGTCAGTACACAAATCAGACTTCTCATCAGCTCAGATAACCAGCCACCGCCGCTCCTCGCAAGTCTATCGGCGGAGCCACCATACTACCGATGATGCTGACCAACCAGCTCCCCCTCATGAACCAAGCTCACTCGATGCAGATTCAGCGCATCCATACCTACCGCCCCTGAGTTCTGAAGCCCCACATGAAAAACCTGAACCACATGACTCGTGGGAGCAGCATGATCACGCCCGACTAACTAGTGCAGAGCTGGCCCACGATGACCTGCAGCAACCCGCACCTGACTATGAAGCTCGCTCGACGAAGATGACACCAGCTACGGCCCTCACAAGCCAAGTCCTCACATCTTAGATGTAGCCAGCGCAGCCGATACGCCAGCCCCCTACACACCACACTCACCGATCTTTCGAAACAGCCAGATCACCACTACAAAGAACAGGCCGAACAGCTCGATGCCGTGCCAGAGCTCCTCCCTTCCTTCGTCGACACCCAATCACCGGCTGCCGACCTGGCACCGCCGATGCCTACTGCTTCAACCTCGCCGCAAGCGAGTGGCCCGGTGACTCAATCCGACGCCCTGGCTCGAGCTGATGCCCTGCTAAAGCCAGTTCGCCGAAGACCGATACGCGATCACGTAGTAATATGTTTCTGATAACTGGTATCGTCGCTATTCTCCTGCGTTAAGTGGCTTAGCTTTTTCTTTGCTCAAGCCACCAGCCACAACACAGCCGACGAGCTCAGCGACTCCCGTGGTGAGCTCCCCGACGACTACTCCTACTAACACGCAAAGCCTTGCCTCAGCGCGACAAACAGCGCAAAGAAGACCTGAATGCAATCAGCGTCGCGCTAGCGGCATACAAAAAATCTACTGGCTCTTGTCGGCGGCGATATTTCTGCCTTAGCACCACTAACAACCGCTACACCGGCATACATTGCAAAAATTAACCTCGACCCGCTGAGCGACGAAGCCAGTGGGTAATCAGCGTATCGCACCTGATGGTAAAACTCATACGCCTACCGCTACGCTTGAGAACAAGTCTGACTCAGATGCTCAAAATGGTCTCTCTATATCGTCAAGAGTGCATCCACGAACTAAACCGACTACAAGAATAGAGCTGTCTTAACTGACTTTTTTGACTTCTGGCCGACTTGGGCTTCTTGGGTGCTTGTGCCTTCTTGGCAGCTCGCTTGAGCTTGTAATTATTCCAAGTCACAAGCAATGGAGTTGCAGCATTAAAGATCGACGAGAAGGTGCCGGAGAATATACCAATCAACAGCGCAAAGACAAAGATACGAATCGTCTCACCACCAAAGATGAGCAGAGCTAGCAGCGCAAAGATAACCGTCAAGCTCGTCGATAGTGAACGCGCTAGGTTTCAACAATACTATCGTTCACAATCACTTCAAACGGGATAATTATAGCGCTTTAAGTTCTCACGTATCCGATCAAAGACAACAATCGTATCGTGGACCGAGAAACCAATAGCCGTGAGCACTGCAGTCACAAACAGCGAATCAATCTCAATATTGAAGAAGCGGCTCCAAGAATTGAGAATAATTCCTAACATCACCAAGGTGTCATGTAGTAAGGCGATAACGGCTGCCATCCCGAAGCTCCACGGACTGACGGGAGGCGGCATGTTATGAAAGGCAATTGCCATAAAGACGACGATCGCCACTGAGGCTAAGCCAACGGCCAAAATTGCATTGCGCGTGATGTCACGACTAACCGAAGGTCCGACCGATTCAAAATTTGCCCCCGACGGCACCAATAGTCGCTAGCTTGGTCTTGATCTCAGCATTTGTTTCAACCGCTGACTTACCTTCGGCGTCTCGATATCGTGCTATCACCAACGCCATCACCAGCTGACGTAATAGTCAAATCACGCACGCCGGCTTGGACAAAAATTGCTTTCACCTCATCTTGATTCTTAGCTTGCTTGACTTCCATAACTTGGCCGCCAGCAAAATCAATGCCAGGTTTTAAGCCCCATACTGCCAAAGCGATGAGTGCTCCGCACAATAATGGCGAGAGAAATGCTATACCAAAGTTTACGACGCCCAATAATATTCATGACTTTGCCACCTTCTGAGTATCCCGATCATCGCCCGGTACCGGTAAGCGTACACCGCTATAGTGTTGCGGGTCTTGACCGAGCTTACTACGCACAAACAAATACATAAACGTCCGTGACACCGAAATCGCCGTGATCATAGAGATCACTTACCCAAGCGCCAATGTAACTGCGAAGCCCCTGATAATTGAGCCCGAAATTATACAAGATCAAACAAGTAATGAGCGTCGACAGGTTCGAATCACGAATGGAGTTCCAGGCGCGCTTAACCGTGTCGAGCGCCGTCTCGACCGACTTGCCAGCTCGTAATTCTTCTTTCATGCGCTCAAAGATCAAAATATTCGCATCAACCGCCATTCCCACTGAAAGCGCCAGCGATGCCGGCCAACGTCAAAACGATCGGCCACGGCGCTAGAGAGTTTAAAGACCGCGATATTGAAAATAACGTAAATAATCAGCGCCATGGAAGCAATCACCCCTGCCCATCGGTAACTCATTATCATAAATATAACGACCGCCAAAATACCGATCACACTGGTAATCATCGAGCGCGCGATCGATTCATCTCCTAGAGTTGCGCCAATCGTACGCTGGCTGGTTAGTTCAAGTACCGGTAGCGCACCAGCATTTAAAAGTACGGTTGGTTCGATTCGCCGCCTGCACCGACTCAAAGCCAGTCATCTGCCCTTGTCCATTGGCGTCGAAACTGTGCCATTAAACAGCACCTGGTCATCGAGCACAATTGCCAGCGTCGCGAACCTGCTGTCTGATTGATCTCGGTCGTCAGATCAGCAAACTTCTTCGTCGAATCCCCACCTTTCATCTGAAATGATATGACAGCCTGACCAGATTGTGACCGGATTTGGGCCGAGGCCTTATCGAGGTCTTTACCAGAAAGCTCGCTGAATAATCGAACCGTCCTCTTTGACATGGAAAAACTCAATGTCGCCGTGCGGCCAATCTGATCAGCCGCAGCTTTCGCATCGGTTACTCCAGGCAACTGGACGATAACGCGGTTGCTACTCCGACTGTTGCACGACCACTTCACTCGTGCCGGTCGGATTGACGCGTTTTGTAATAACATTCACCACCCCATCGAGGGCCTTTTGCTTCTCGGCTTGTGGCGTATCCTTGAGATCGGCTTCATAAGTCAGGCTTCCAGCTCTCCAAGCAAATCGAGACCAAGCTTCACTTTTGGTTCAAGGTTTTTAATCCCCAAGGCTCGCAAAACTCGATCTTCGCGCGGCAAAATGATCACGATCGACAAAACAACCGCTATAATAATGAGATACAGACGGCGTCGGACTTTCTTATCCATGGAATTTCTGACCACACATGTTCAAGTTGTAATCATACCCGACAGATTAGATTGAAGCAACTGACGTAAGCGCGCAGCAATGCCAGAAAGGAGGGGGTATCACACAGCGCTTTGCCCTGATAGAGGTTGTGAGCTACGCTCGACTCGACGCACAATGCTTTGATTATCTGATCCCCGATGAGCTCCATCTCGTAGTCGGCAGTTTGGTCGAAATTCCTTTTTGACGCAAAGTCTCACTAGGGGTAGTACGTAAGCTCCACTCCCGGCCAGCTGTCGAATAAGAGTCGAATAAAGCCGATTAGCTGTCTCGTGCTACCAACTCCGCTGCCCGACCCGCTGCTCGAGCTAGCCGATTGGCTCAAAACCTACTATGCCTGCTCGAGCCATGCCGTGGTCCACCCTCCTACCAAGCGGATTGCAGGCCAAACCCCGCCTCGTACCCTCCGAACAAACCCCGTCAGAAGTCTCGGCTCCAACCATTACTCTCAGCCCCGAGCAGCTCAAGGCAACTGAGTCAATTTGGCAAAAGTGGCACACCGAGCCTGCTCGAAGGTGTCACCGGTTCAGGTAAAACCCATATCTATGAGGCGCTCATTCAAGTCGCACATTGATGCCGGTCAATCAGTCATTCTCTTATCTCCGGAGATCTTCCTATCAAACCAGCTCCAAGAACGTTTGACTCAACATTTTTCACCCGTCCTCACAGCGACTGATTCACACCCAACAGCTGCTGCCCGACGCAATATCTGGCTAGCCACTCTCAACAGCACCGAACCACGCCTCTATATGGGACCTCGTTCAGCCCTATTCTTGCCAATTCGTAACCTTGGCCTCATTATCATCGATGAAATCCATGACGCCAGCTACAAACAAGAGCAAGCCCCTCGCTATATCGCCCGCGATGTCGTCGCTGCAGAACTTGCCCAACTCCACTCGGCGCGGCTCGTCATGGGTAGCGCCACCTCGACCTCTTCCTGCACTGGTTAGCTACCCAAAAGCGGATTCAACGGGTCGTCCTCGACGAACGCTATGGTCAAGCGATGCTGCCAAGCGTCAGCTTAGTCGATATGCACGCGGTCAGGCGTAGTATCCCCTGAGCTGAAACAAGCCATTCGAGACCGCTTGCAAGCTGGCGAACAAACTTCTGTTACTACACAACCGCCGAGGAACCGCTCGGCGCTCAGCTGCGGAGACTGCGGCAACCATCTGCGCTGCCCAAACTGCGATGTCGCCCTAGTCTTTCACGGTGATACCGGTCGTCTGCACTGTCACCTCTGTGGCCTAAAAACCTTTCCGCCCGCTACTTGCCCAACTTGCCAGAGCGGTGACCTCCACTATCGTGGCTTTGGTACAAAATTCCTGGAAGAAGAGATTCAACGGAGTTTCCCAGATGCCAAAATTGGCCGCATCGACCGCGACGAATCACTAAAAGACACGCTCAACCAGACCCTTAGTGCAGCCCAAAGTGGAGAACTCAATATCCTCATTGGCACCCAAATGATTGCCAAGGGACTTGATCTGGCCAACGTTACCTTAGTCGGCATTGTCGCCGCCGATGATCTAACCTCAGGAACTGATTTTCAGAGTCGCGAGCGAGCAGTAGCTCTTATGATGCAAGCCGCCGGTCGGGCTGGACGAGCTGATAAGCCAGGTGAAGTACTGATTCAGGCTCGCCAATTAGACAATCCGATCTTCGACACCATCCAGACGCATGATTGGCGAAAATTTGCCGATGACGAGCTTGTAGCGCGCAAACAATTTCGCTACCCACCCTACCGCTACTTGGCGCGACTCACCTTCCAGCGCGGCAGTACGGCAGCGGCCGAAAAAGCCGCTAGCGACTGGATGCAAAACCATCAGCAACCTGGCCTTGAGCTCCTTGGCCCGGCCACCCCGTCGATTGGCAAGCAAGCTGGCAAACCCCTCAGCCAAGTCATCCTAAAAACTCGACAACGCTCCCAATTACTCGCCGCTGCTCAAGATTTACCGCGCGATAGTACCTACGACATTGACCCAATATCAGTTATCTGATGTAATTAACCAGATGATACGAAAATTAGTAACCATTCCCAGCGCCGTTTTGCGCGATAAGTCGAAGCGTATTGGCTATGTCGACGATTCGATTCGCCAACTCGTCAATGACATGATCGAGACCACCCTTGACTGGGATCACGAGAGTGAATTCGGAGCCGCTCTGGCTGCCATCCAGGTGGGAGAAGCTGTTAAGCTGACGGTTGTGCGGAATAACTTTGATGACGCTGACGATAAAACCTTCTTGACCTTCATGAATCCTGAAATTGTCCAAAAAAGCCGTGAGCAGGTCGTCGATGTCGAAGGCTGTCTGAGCGTACCGGGTTATTACGCTCGTATTCCGCGCGCCAAGAAAATTAAGGTCAAAGCCGAAACAATTGATGGCGAGCCGGTACGCATGACGCTTGAAGGCTTTGCGGCCCGAGTCTTCCAGCATGAGGTTGATCATATGCATGGGAAATTATTTTTCGACTATATCAAGAGCGCTGACGATGTTCTCAAGCTCAGTGATGACGGCAAACTCATCCCAGTCGATGAGATACCACCAGAGCTCGTAAAAGCAGCTCAGGACTAGTTACCGTGAGTGAATCTAAGCCCCGCGCCGTCTTTCTCGGCTCCAGTGAACATAGCGCTCGTTTGCTGGCGGCGGTACTTGAGGCCGATATCCTTGATATCGTGGCTGTGGTGACTCGTGCAGAGCCACAGGGTGGCCATCGCCACACCCAAGATACTGCCGTAGTCACGATTGCCAAGCAGGCTAATTTGCCGGTTTGGCGGCCTGAAAAGCCTGACGCCATTATTCCTCAGCTCAAAGACGCCAACGTAACCGTCGGTTTACTTTTCGCCTATGGCAAAATTCTCTCTGACGAACTGATTGCCGCTTTCCCGCACGGCATCGTTAATGTTCATCCATCGCTACTTCCGCGACACCGTGGGCCATCACCAATTGAAACCACGATCTTAGCTGGCGATACGACGGCCGGCACGACCGTGATGATGATCAGTCGAGAAATGGATGCCGGCCCAATATTGAGTCAGGCGGCCTTTCCAATCGATGATCATATATCAAAAACCGAACTCTGGGAGAAACTTTTTCACAAAAGCCTCGAGCTTGTCGTCGATGCCATTCCCCGTTACCTGGCAGGTCAACTCACGCCAACCCCCCAACCAGAGGCAGGCATAACCTTCTGTAAAATGATCCGTAAAAATGATGGCTTAGTCGACCCACAGCAAGAAACGGCCATCGACCTTGAGCGCAAAGTCCGAGCCTATGCAGGGTGGCCTGGCGTGACGCTCAACATCACACTCCACAACAAACCAACCCAGCTACGTCTGCATAGTGTGGCTCTCGCACCCGAATGCGATGCTAAAACAATAGGCTTTTCCACGCAAAATCACGCACTCTACCTCACTACGAAGGATGGTAGCCTAAAGATTCTGAGTGGCCAATTGGCCGGCCGGAAGATAGTAGACAGCCGCGATCTCGCAAATATCGGCGACCTAGCAATCGCCTAATTCCCCATACTAGAGATGGGCTTGGATTTTCTTGAGCACCTGCGATGGAGTCAGATCGCTTTTAATAATATAATCAGCCACCCCATAGCGTTCCGCCACCGACTTTGTTTCGGCACTCATTACATTACTTAAGATGATGACTGGCGTCTTCGAACCGGCCGCGTGAAGTTTCTCAAGCACCTCTAGCCCACTCATTTTTGGCATCATGATGTCGAGTAGTATGAGATCGGGCTTTTCTTTTTCCCAGGCCTCAAGGGCAGCTGGACCATCAGCGGCCTCGACGACATCTAAATCATCGGCCTTGCCGAGCTTCATTAGATACATCTTGCGGATAAAATCATTATCTTCGACGAGCAGTATCTTCTTCATAGGCCTATCTTACGGCGCGACTGACATAAGGTCAAATTAAGCCGGACTTATCCTCATCGATAATCTGCGCGATGCGAGCCGCATAGGCAGCACTGTCATCATCATGAATTGTTAAGCGGGGCGTAAATTTTGCAGTCGAAGCATCGCGAATTGCCATCTGCATGGCATGGGTAATAGCTGCCTGTTGTCGATCATTCAAAGCTTGCCAACCGGCTACCCAGGCATGAGCTGCCCGCAGATCATCGGTCAACTGCAGACGCGTCAGAGTAGTGAGTTCGCCACTAGGTGTCGCCTGCAGCAGTGCGGTGGCAGCTGGACGCATCAGACCGGACGCCACCTGTTCAGCCCGCCGCTTCATACTTACAGGGTCCGCTCTTTGGTTTCGCGCCGCACAAAGACAAAGTGATCGCCGACTTCTGGCGTTATCTCGCGCGTCACCTGCATCCCACACTCTTCGTCGGCAAATACTGTCTGAGCCGAATCTTGTTGCTTCTGTAGCTCGATGAGGTCAACTTCACCGACCGTTTCTTTCCCACGCTTCACGACAATGTGTGAACCAGCATCAACCTGGCCAGATAACACCTTGCCGCCACATATTACCCGATCCTTGGTGGTCTTAAAGATCGCTAAGAGCTCCAATTCGCCAATCTCAGTCTCAATCACCTCAGGATCAAGCATGCTGCTCAGCCAACCGCGCACATCATCAAGCAAATCATAGATCACTTTATACATCTGGAAAGTCACGCCTGAACGCTTGGCTAGTTGATTGACGGCCGCTGAGATCGATACGTGAAAACCAATCACCATAGCACCGGTTGCAACCGCGGTGTTGATATCGTTTTCAGAAATATCACCAATGCCACTACTAACGATCTTGACCCGCACCTCATCATTCTCCAAGGCAGCGAAAGCCTGCGTAATCGACTCGAGTGAGCCCTGAGCATCAGCCTTAACCAGCACAGTGAGTTCTTTGACCTGACCCCGAGTCACCGCTCGCTCAATATCTTTGGCACTGACCGATTTTGGCTTAATCAGGCTCTTAATACTACTCTGGCGTTCTCGGCTAGTTTGAAAAACGCGGGCGGCTTTTTCGTCAGCTACAACCTCAAACCAATCACCAAACTTTGGCACGGACTTGAAGCCAGACACAACAACTGGAGTAGATGGCAGGGCCGACTTAATCCGCTCACCACGATAATTCTCCATCGAACGCACTTTGCCATAGCTCGAGCCGGCTACCAGCCAATCATGAGCCTTCAGTGTCCCCTCTTCGACCAAAACTGTCACAACGGCACCCCGCCCCGTCTCCATATGGCTCTCGATGATGAGTCCGCTGGCTGGACCACTCTGACTAGCTACGGGAGTATTTATATCCGCCACCAGTAAAATCATATCGAGTAATTCTTGCAAACCTTGAGCTTGCTTAGCTGAAACTTCAATGCAGGGCGTATCACCACCCCAGTCATCGGGCACCAAACCGGCCTCGGAGAGTTCTTGTTTGACGCGATTGACATCAGCATCAGCCTTATCGACCTTATTAATCGCAACTACGATACCGGCCTCAGCTTCTTTGGCCAGACGAATCGCTTCTTTGGTCTGCGGCTTCACACCATCGTCAGCCGCCACTACTACTACCACGACGTCAGTCACCCGCACGCCATGGGCACGGATCGCACTAAAAGCTTCATGCCCAGGCGTGTCGAGAAAAGTAATTAAACGATCATTCTTTTCAACTTGATAAGCTCCGATGTGCTGCGTAATACCGCCCGCTTCACCATCGGCTACCGTCGTCTTCCGAATCGCATCTAGTAAGCTCGTTTTACCGTGGTCAACATGCCCCATCACCGCAACAACTGGCGGCCGAGCAACCTTTGGGCCAGTACTTTCATGAGCTTCACGCACTGGTCGCTCGTCCTTCACCTCTTCCAAGGTAATTTCGTAGCCCAACTCACCACCAATGATGCTAGCAGTCTCGTAGTCAATCGACTCATTGATCGAAGCCATCACCCCATTCTTCATCAACTCACCAATCACTTTCGTGGTCGGCAACTGCAAGCGATCGGCGAATTCGTGGACGCTAATGGCCGCCGGCACAGCGACGACTGTCTTGGTTGTATCCTGTGGTTCGGTCATGACGATGCTCCTGCAGTTAGATTTTTTGGTGGGCGATGGCGACGAGAACGAGCGACTTTGTGACCGATTAAGCTCATCTTTCGGCTACACTCCGGGGTCGTACAACTGTACCAGCCGCGACCCGGCTCGATTTGCTTATGATCCAGTATCAGCTCATCACCCTTCAGTACCCAACGTTCGAGGCTACGCTTCGGGAAGCTGCCGCCACAAGCCCGGCAGCGTCGGATGGGCGCAGAATCAGATCGTGGTCGGCCCATCCGCCCGGTTACTCCTCGCGAGCTGACTTGCGGGTTTTGGCAGCACCCTCAGGCTTCAGTGACAGCGACAGCTTATGCTGAATTGGATCAATCGCGATGACACGAAAAGTCTTCTTCTCACCGACCTTCACGAGGTCATTAGGGTCTGAGACATGCTCCTCAGAAAGCTCTGAGATATGTACGAGCGCTTCGATAACCGGCGTGACCTGGACAAAAGCCCCAAACGGTGTGATCCGATTAATCGTTCCATCGACCTGATCGCCAACCGTAAACTTACCGCTCTCCTGAATCCATGGATCTTCAGATAGCTGCTTCATCGACAGCGATAGCTTATCTTGATCGATGGCGATGACTTTAGCCTTAACTTTCTCACCGACCTTGACATACTTGCCTGGATTGTCAACACGGTCCCAAGCGATCTCAGAGATATGCACCATGCCTTCAACGCCATCAACGTTGACGAAGATGCCAAAATCAACGATGCCAGTCACGATCCCTTCGACCTCTTCACCGGCCTTGATGTTAGCAATCTTGTCTTCAGTCATTTCGCGACGAGCTGCTTTCTCGGAGACGATCAGCTTATTCTGCTTCCGATCGATGTCGAGTACACGCACCATCAACGTCTGCCCAACCAGTTGGTTCAAGCGGTGAAGGATTTCGTCTTTGTCGGCACCAGAAACGCGCGGATAATTCTCCGCCGAGAGCTGACTCACGGGCAAGAACCCACGGATACCATCAACTTCGACCAACAGACCGCCTCGGTTGGCATCAAATGGCACGATGCCAAAGACTTCACCGGAAGTATTGCGTTCCTCAAGGGCTTCCCAGCCCTTTTCCTTGGCGACTTTGCGCAAGCTCATGACCACGTAGCCCTCAGGGCTCTCTGGATCAATCACTGATGCGGAGACCGTATCTCCAGGATTGAGACCACGAGCGGCCGATTCTATCTCGCGACCCAGCACTACACCAGTACCAGTCGGGCCCAGATCGAGCCAGATTTCATGTTTTTCTACACTGAGGACGGTTCCTTCGACGATATCGCCAACACCCACAACCTTGGTATCGGTCTGGGCGAGGAGGTCCTCCATTGTGAGAGTTTTAGTCATATTACTTATTTCCTACCTTTCAATTGAGAATTGAATGTCAGTGACCACTTGAGATAAACGCCTCCAGGCGGTGGCGCTAACGAAGAGCACTAACAAATCTTGATAATTATACCTTTGTATCTGGTAAAAGTCAAAGCCGGACTAACGAGTCCGGCTTTGAGAACATATGTCGAGTATGAGACTTTAGCTGCGCTTGAGAGCTGACTGTACTGCCAACTGTCCACTGCGCCGACGATAGAGCAAAAGCCCGATGCCGATGACTGGTAGAGCGGCTACCCACTCGGCTCCAGTTGCCGGCATGGTGCCAGTGACTGGTGTGATCTGTGGAGTTGAGGATACGCTTGGGCTTGGGCTCGCAGAAGGCGAGGGTGAAGCCTGGGCCGAAGTCGAAGGTGAAGGCGAAGCCGCCGGAGTAGCGCTCGGAGTCGCCGTGGCACTGGCTGATACACTCGAGCTCGGGCTCGCGCTTGGGCTGACACTCGAGCTTGGCGAGCTAGTAGTACTCTTCTGCTCAGTAGTGTCTTTTTTTGCCAACTGCGCCTGGCGCTGACTATTTCCGTAGGCAAAGGTAGCTGCGACAATCAATATCACAATTGCCACACCCAAAATAATTTTCACTGTGTTGTTATTCAACATATGCGTATTCCTACCTGACAGATATAAGTGGTGATCTAACTGCAAGTTTACCAGGTTAGCGCCAGAGTGCAAGCATAAGGCCTTTGCTCTGGACGCGCTAGCAACGTATCATAAGTACCATGAGCTGTCTGATTGCCATCGACATCGGCGGAACAAAAATCCGTATCGCCCGGTTGAGCCACCATTACGAGCTGCTCAATTCGACCACTATTGCAACCCCACACTCCCTGACTGAAGCCAAGCCAGCCATACTTGAAGCCATTGACGTCATGGCCGCTGGCAACCATGTGCAAGCCATTGGCGTCGCCGCCCCGGCGGCAATCGATCGATTAAAAGGCAGCATTGGTCCGTTTTCCAATCTGGCGTGGCCGCGCTTTGCGATTCGGAGCTGGCTGACACGACAGTATCATTGCCCAGTCATCATCGAACACGACGCGACCGCGGCAGCCATCTGTGAGGCGAATATCGGAGCTGGTCAAAAATATCGCTATCAACTCTTCGTTACGATATCGACTGGCATTGGCAGCGCTCTGACGCTCGACGGAAAACCCCTGCCCGGTCCTCATAATACCGAGGGAGGTCATATTATGCTTGAAGACCATCCGCATAGCTTGAGAGCTGGTAGCTTTGAATATCTCGCCAGTGGCCGAGCCATCGTCCGCGAATATGGCAAAATCGCTGCCGAAATCCATAGTGCCAGTGACTGGTCGGAGATCTCACGCAACTTCGCCCGCGGCTTGCATAACCTCATCATGACGACCGATCCGCAAGTTATCGTCCTCGGTGGCGGTGTTAGCGTGCACTATAAGCGCTTCATCAAGCCACTCACCCACCACCTCAAAACCTTTAACTCACCACCTTCCTACCCGCCGCCGCCCATCCTACAAGCCAAGTATGTCGAAACCGCACCGCTACTCGGCGTTGGCTTGCTAGCCAGTGGTGCGGTCCGCGCCGCTGCCTGATATACTGAGTGCAATGAGGGTAAACACTACTGGCGAGATCACCGCGGCCTATCCGCAGTTTCGCTTCGAATCAGCCGATGAGTTCTGTTACGACGCCGCCGCTGACGTTATCTATTTCGATGAACGAACGCTCGAGTCTGAATCAGGTCGACTCAGCCTCCTCCACGAAATTGCCCACGCCGAACTCGCCCATTTTGATTTTCAGACCGATTTTGAACTATTTGCGATGGAAACCCGGGCTTGGGCCCGAACGCGTGATTTGGCCCATTCCTATGGAGTAGATTGCTCGGAGCAATTTATTATCGATTGCCTCACTAGCTACGCCGATTGGGTCACCGAGCGAGCCACCTGTCCGGCCTGCGAAAATTTCTCACTCCAACAAGATGCAACTACCTATCGCTGCTTCCGCTGTCAAACGCGCTGGCATATCGAAACCGATGCCAAAAATCGCGTCCGCCGCGTGAAGCTGTAATTAAACCCTCAACAAAAAAGACCTCCGAAGAGGTCTTTTTTAATCGAAAGAATACTTACTTAGCTTCAGCCTTCTTACGAGCTCGGCCACCTTTGGCGCCGGCAATGCGGGCTAGCTCAGGGTTAGCGGCAAAACCACCACCTGTGCTTTTCTTACCACCGATCGCACCGATGCGAACGTAAAAAGCCTTACCGTAACGTTTCTTGTTAGTTTCAGCGGCCTTGCGACCACCTTCGATTGTTCCTGGCATGCGTGCCTCCTTATGATTAGTGTCATAAAAAGAGCTCGCTGCGCATGAAGCCGACCCTCCACGGTCAGCACAGTGTAACTCCGCCCTTTCATCGGAAGCGTGGAGCTTCTTCCGAAACGGTTATGCAGAGATATTCTATCAGCTTAAGCTTTATCTGTCAATACTTTTATGCTGCGAATACTTGAGTCAAAATTATTAGAGCTGTGAGACAGTAAAGTCATCAAAGTTGAAGTTCGCATAATCACCGCGCACACCCACCTGACCGCTACTACGCAGTGGTGTGTAGGCAGCGGTTGAATACTTCCCTGGCGTCGAGCAACCACTCGACCAGCTTGGGTTAGTGCCACCGGCATCAGTTCCAGTTACCAATGGTGTCGTGCCACTCTTATTCAAATCGTAGAGCTTCAGACCCACGCTACCATCAGCATTATCAACAACGGTTAGACTGTAGCGGTTCCATTGCCCAACTGACCAGTTATTTGGCACATAATTACCAAGTACAAAATAGGTACCCGAGTTATCCGAGCCACACGGCACTTTTCGCTTCAAGACAACATTACCATCCGCCCGATTAACCGAGGCGTAGTAGAGATTATATTGACTCTGATAGCGTGCCCAAATGTGGGTCCCGTGCCAGCAGGTATCGTTAGCATTACAGTTCGCGTCATGAATGTCAGTATTTTGCCGCAAACTCAGGTCGATCTGGATATTGCCTGAGTAGGACTGTTTGGTATTGAGACGAAAGATCGAAGAGTTATTACAATTACTCGAAGTCGCATTCGGATCGACTGAGCCACCGCTACAATCATCCGGGACTCCGGTCCAAGCTGTCTGGTTTTGCGCAAACAGCGAGCCGCTCGTCATATCCCAGAGGGTACTTGGCTTCGCATCCACTGCGCCTAAATTCCAATGCGTGTACTCGCCCGTAATCAAACCGTTACTATAATTGTTAAAGTTTTCGAAGAGTAAGGTAGCTACTGGAGTGGGGCTGATGGTAGTCGGCGCAGGTGCTAAAAATTCAACATAGCTCCCACCAGATGCATCGCTCGCGGCTGCACCAGTGACCACCTTCACATTACCCCCAGTAGCTGGCCAAGTCTCGACCTCAGTAGCGATCAGGCTACCCGCAAAGACTCGCCAGATGACAAAACCGCCTAGCACCAGTATAAGTCCAAGAACTACCGCTAGCTGAGCCTTTGAGGCCTTAAAGGGAGCCGTGAGACCCGACTGGGTCTTTGAGCGGGCGACATTACTTTTGCGGGTAGTTTTTGTAGTCATAGTTTTATCAAAATAGCATAACAAGTAGAATGTGTTACTTGTTATGCTACTTCTGAGCGCAGCCTAGGTCAAGCTTTGGCAGCTGGCTTGGCTGGTGGTTGAGTTGAGCCAGAGCCAAGATCGATCGGCTGAGGGCCATGATACTTAGCCTTACCAAAGGCCAAGATCAGTGTTCCAACTGGTGAGAATATGATGAGCCCAAGGATGGCAAATAGCGTGTCCTTGCCGAAGGCTTTTGCCAAATCAAGCATAATCAGGATCCCAACAATCAGGTTTACAAACGGCACAAAGAGCAGCAGTAGCCACCACCCTGGTCGACCAACAATCTCGAGCATAATGTAATAGTTATAGATTGGAATCAGCGCCTTCCAGCCCGGTCGTCCAGCCTTCTCGAAGATCTTCCACATCGCCACGAGCATAATGACCACGAAGACCAACATAAATAAGAAATACGCGCCTAAAAACGCGCCTAGCCCAGCTGCTTGCGCACCCGATAATTCGGTTGTCGTGGCATAGTCATAGCTATCAAAGCTCGTCTCTGCCAATTGCATAAATACTGATAACATAATTACTCCCTCAAGTTATTACTGCTCTAAGTCTACGCTTACCTCTACTTCAGCCGCAAGTCGTCTATTCGACCCAGCAGAAGAACAAGAAACAACGCATCGTGGCAGACTTGATGTTCATGGGGAGCCTTTATATCTATTGATGTTATGTATACGTATCTGCCACTATCTAAACATAAGTGAATTGATTTGAAGCAGGTTTGTATATCCGGTACTTTGCTTCGCTGCCGAGTCTACTGCTGCTTGGATTGAAGTAAGTTTTTGATAACTGCTCCGTATGGGAAAGTTGCCCCCGTGTTATTGTCGGTCACGAGGCTTGGCCCGTAGCAGCCTTCGCCAGAGTCCCAGGCCCAAGACGTATGAGCATACTGATGGGTCTCCGCCCAATTAAAGCTATTCGTCACAAAGTCAGTTCCTGATTGGTCGAGGGGACAATGCATCGTACCGTATTCGCCTAGATAGAACGGCATGACCGTATTAATATTTGGTACCGGATATGCATAGTCTGGTCCTGGTCCGTGACCGTCTTTCAACTGAGAATCGAAATAGGCTTGCGAGGATGCGTCGCCAGCATTGGTGCCGCTGATGTCCTGGTAGGCATGGACTGATGCTGCAAGCTGTTTCAGCGGATCATTCGGCTTGTACGCACCCATGAGACCAATTCCACCATTACCAGCACCAATTGTTTCGTACATAATCACGTTGGTTGCACCGGTAGCTCGAATCGTATTGACGAGTTCCTGTGTACCAGCAATATGAAGTGTTTTACCCACATTAGCGAGCGCCACTGTACGACCATCGCTGGCAGTGTATATATAGTCACCCCCATCTCGGGCGAGCTTCCAGCCCCATTCTTCGGCCGCCCAATAGTTACCGCTCACGATACTACTCGGACAGCCACTACCAGTTCGGCACCAAATGGTTGGCTCATTGTAGAGGTCAAAGGCAACGTTCGGATACGCCTTATAGGCTGTGGCAACCTGCTGCCAGAATGGTATTGAGTGCTCTTTATTTGGGCCAACATCCATGCCGTTGTAGTCGCCATTATAGCTATTTTTTCCAGGTAGCCAATCACTAAAGCCGGTTGACCACTGTAAGTCGAGAACAACATACATACCCTGGGCACTCAGCTTATCGACCACACGCTTTAAGAATGCTTGATAATTCGCACCCGCGTAGGCAGCCGGTGCACCATTGATACCAAGCCAACATTCTTCATGTAAGGGCAAGCGGACAGTATTGATCGCATGGCCACCCTTTGATGTATTGTCCCAATTTAGCAGAGACGTCGCCACCGTATCGGCATAAGCTAGCTGAGTGGCGTTATTTGTACCACCTTGATCAGTAATAAATTTATTCTGTTGAGTGCATGCGAACTCCATGCCGGCTCGATTGATGCCACGTGGTGTGATCACTTTGCCGCTACCATCGACGAACTTGTCTCCAGACACTCTTAGCACCGGTGCCCCTGATGGTACAGGTGTAACAGTTGGTGTGAGAAACTCTAAATAGCTCCCACCCGAGGCGGTATTATCGGCGACGGTCTTAGTATTCCCACCACTGGCTGGCCAAGTCTCAACTTCGGTTTGGCTGGTAGCGGCCAGGACGCGCCAGACAATGATGCCACCGATGACGAGGATTAAGCCAATGACGATCGCTAGTTGTGACTTAGAGAACCTAAACTTAGCATTCAGAGCTGACTTACTCCTGGGCCGAGCGACGTTGCTCTTGCGAGTGGAGGTTTTGCGGATAGTTTGAGCGGCCATATTTATATAATGCTTAAGCGAAACAATTAACTACATAGTATCACAATCAATATATTCGCCATACAAAAAGACCACGTTTGCACGTGGTCTTGATGAAAATCCGGCACTGCGCTACTTTCCCGGGGTTACCAGTATCATCGCCGCAGGAGGGCTTAACTGCTGTGTTCGGTATGGGAACAGGTGGATCCCCTCCGCCATAAGCACCGGCCATAATCCTCACAGAAAGGACTCTGGCCGGCACCCATGGGTGCCTCTTTTGCAGTTCATAAACTGCCAAATTCTTACAAAGTGTGTGATCCTTTTTCTGGAATATGATAGACGCGCTATGCGTGTCAGTCAGTTCCTTACTGTACGTTGCCAGACAAGCTGATCACGTACAGTCGAAAGAAAAAGTCGATCGGCTATTAGTACACCTCGGCTAGAACACATTACTGTGCGTACACCTAGTGCCTATCAACCACGTAGTCTACATGGAGCCTAATGGGGAAATCTCATCTTGGAGGAGGCTTCGCGCTTAGATGCTTTCAGCGCTTATCCCGTCCGAACATAGCTACCCGGCCATGCCGCTGGCGCGACAACCGGTACACCAGAGGTTCGTCCACTCCGGTCCTCTCGTACTAGGAGCAGCTCTCCTCAAATTTCCTTACGCCCACACCAGATAGAGACCGAACTGTCTCACGACGTTCTGAACCCAGCTCGCGTACCCTTTTAATTGGCGAACAGCCAAACCCTTGGGAGTTGCTTCACCCCCAGGATAGGACGAGCCGACATCGAGGTGCCAAACAGCGCCGTCTATGTGGACTATTGGGCGCTATAAGCCTGTTATCCCCGGCGTAGCTTTTATCCGTTGAGCACTACCGATTCCACATTCATCGATCCGAAGATCTAAGTAGTGGGTCACTAGCTCCTACTTTCGTACCTGCTTGACTTGTCTGTCTCGCAGTCAAGCTAGCTTATGCGCTTGCACTATTACTTCGATTTCCATCCGAAGTTAGCTAACCTTTGAACGCCTCCGTTACTCTTTAGGAGGCAACCGCCCCAGTTAAACTACCCACCAGACACGGTCCCTGAACCGGATAACGGTCCAGGTGAGTGCCAAAACACGACAAGGGTGGTATTTCACATTTCGACTCCACATTGACTAGCGTCAACGCTTCAAAGTCTCCCACCTATACTACACATGTCGAGCTCAGACACAATGCCAAGCTGTAGTAAAGCTGCACGGGGTCTTTCCGTCTTGGTGCGGGTAAACGGCATCTTTACCGCTATTGCAATTTCACCGGGTCCCTCGTTGAGACAGTGCCCATATCGTTACTCCATTCGTGCGGGTCAGAACTTACCTGACAAGGAATTTCGCTACCTTAGGACCCTTATAGTTAGGGCCGCCGTTCACCGGGGCTTCAGTTTGGTGCGTGAACACCGCCCTTTAACCTTCCGGCACCGGGCAGGAGTCAGCCCGTATACATCCTCTTTCGAGTTAGCACGGACCTGTGTTTTTGATAAACAGTCGCATGGGCTCTTTCGCTGCGGCCCCGCCACATTACGCACGATACAACGTGGTTCTGTGAGCAGGAGCTTTGGCGCCAAGCTTGATATGTCTCTTAAGAATCTTGCGTACCAGAAATATGATAAATCCGGTTCACAGATTCAAACGATTTGGTAAAATTATTTCTTTTTCATCTTCCTAGAAAGTACCGATCTCAATTGATTTTTGATACTCTCTCGTGAGATTTTTACCACTCGCAGTCGCTTGGCAATTTTGCTCCAGCCTCAGATATGCATTTTCATACGCACTGTGGCGGGGCAGACCTTATCCCGAAGTTACGGTCGCTATCTTGCCGAGTTCCTTAACGAGGGTTCTCCCGAGCACCTTGGTCTACTCGACCTGAGCACCTGTGTCGGTTTGCGGTACGGGCGGCGCATACTATTAACTCATGTTTTTTCTGGTCAGTTTGGCCCGCGCGAATCCAAGTCTTACGACTCGTTTCATTCGTGTTTCACCGAGTAAACTCGACTACGCACTTAGACGGATATGGCCAGCAAACCGCTCGCGTTTCCATCCTGCGTCAACATGAGGAACATATACACCGGTACAGGAATATCAACCTGTTGTCCATCGCCTACGCTACTCGCCTCGGCTTAGGCCCGACTAACCCTGGGACGATAATCGTTGCCCAGGAAACCTTGCTCTTTCGGTGGGTAGGATTCACACCTACCTTATGGTTACTTATTCCAGCATTCTCACTTGGTACCACTCCACCAGACCTCACGATCTGACTTCAGCGCAGGTACCAACGCTCCTCTACCACCACGTACAAGTACGCGATTCGCAATTTCGGTGCATAGCTTGAGCCCCGTTATATTTTCCGCGCAAGATCACAATTGACCAGTGAGCTGTTACGCACTCTTTAAATGAATGGCTGCTTCTAAGCCAACATCCTGGTTGTCTATGCAATCTCACCTCGTTTCCCACTGAGCTATGACTTTGGGACCTTAATTGGCGATCTGGGCTGTTTCCCTTTTGAGCACGGAACTTAGCTCCCGTGTTCTAACTGCCATGGTAGTCTCTATCGGCATTCGGAGTTTGGTTGAGCGCGGTACCCCGAGGGGCCCGCAACCCATTCAGTGCTCTACCTCCGATAGGTAGTTCATGACGCTAGCCCTAAAGCTATTTCGAGGAGAACCAGCTATCTCCGGGTTCGATTGGAATTTCTCCGCTAACCACAGCTCATCCAAGCATTTTGCAACATACCCTGGTGCGGCCCTCCACGCCGTTTTACCGACGCTTCAGCCTGGCCATGGTTAGGTCACCCGGTTTCGGGTCTACCGCAATTGACTTTAAAAACGGGCAGTTAACCCTCGCTTTCACTCTGGCTCCGTGTCGAAGACACTTAACCAGCCAATTACGGTAACTCGCTGGATCGTTCTACAAAAAGCACGCCGTCACAGAACAAGTCTGCTCCGACTCATTGTAAGCACACGATTTCAGGATTCTATTTCACTCCCCTTACGGGGTTCTTTTCACCTTTCCCTCACGGTACTTGTTCACTATCGATCGAATTATGTAGTTAGCCTTGGAAGGTGGTCCTCCCAGATTCAGACAGGGTTTCCCGTGCCCCGTCCTACTCGAGTCAAGCAACAATAAAGACATGTGGTTTTCAAATACGCGACTTTCACGCTCTTTGGTGGTCCTTTCCAGGCGCCTTCTTCTAACCAACATGTTTTCTTACTTTATCGAGACCGTACAGATCTCGCAGCCACAGTTCGCATTGCGCTCTCGAGTATCAGTGAACAATGCCACTAATAGTCAAATGTGCAGTACGAAAGTGATTGAGTCGCAAGCTCACAACCCTCGCTTCTATTACTTGTACAAACCTATCTAAAAGATAGGAAGAAACTAAGTTTGGGCTCATCCCGTTTCGCTCGCCGCTACTAAGGGACTCTCGGTTGATGTCTCTTCCTCTGGGTACTTAGATGTTTCAGTTCCCCAGGTGCCCTCCTCATGACCTATGTATTCAGTCAAGGGTGACATGGCATGACCCATGTCGGGTTTCCCCATTCGGACATCGCCGGATCATAGCTTGATTGGCAGCTACCCGGCGCTTATCGCAGCCTTCTACGTCCTTCATCGGCATAATTCGTCAAGGCATTCCTCGTGTGCTCTTCGTAACCTTTTTCTCTCTATGGAGTGACTGACACGCAAAGCGTATCGTCTTATCCGAAAAAGAAATCACAATATTTTTTACCCTTTTTCTCGTAAGTATGAAGTTGTGAACGTTCGATACAAAAAAGCGTGGTATCTACCGGAGACAACCACGCGTGAAATTCCAACAAACTCTGGTTAACCGGTGGTTTCTCCTGGGTTTTGTTGTCTACTCACGTGTGGCTGTCCTCGCTTTAGTGCCTCATTAGCGTACCATGCCCATATGCTATGGGTCAATACTTTTTCCTATCAAGAGTTCAGAGTATCAAGATAAGTCTAAATACTGCCCTACTCCCCCCAACACCAGATGATGAAGCAACGACCAGTGAGCTTGGTGTTAGCTGGTAGAGATGAGTTGGTAGCTGCATCTTTAGCGTAGATGTCGTAGCTGTAGAGGATATTGGGTTGGAGATTGTAGTCTTTGAAGTTAGTGGTGGTAGTAGTACCAAGACTTGTGTTATTACGTCTTACTTCATAGCTTGTTACACCTACATTATCGTAGGATGCAGTCCAAGTTAGATTGGTGTAGTAGGCAAACTTTAGGGCGTCATAGTTAACGCTAGCTTTGACGCTGCTGGGAGCTGAAGGAGCCGTAGTATCGGTGGTTGGTGGGGGTGGAGTGGTGGGGGATGCTTGGGTGGTAGCAGAGGTAGTTGCACCAGTGGATACAAGACCACCTACATCCTTAGCTGTAACTTTATAGTTATATTTAGTAGCTGGAGTTAGGCCAGTGTCAGAGAAGGATAGCTTAGGGCCAGAGTAGATTTGTTTATCATTACGAGTCACGGTGTAGTTGAGAGTCCCTGTACTATCATCAGTGGCTACTGGCCAAGTGAGATTGATTTGTGTACTAGAGATGACTGAGGCAGAGAGACTAGCTGGACCTACTGGTGCTTTATTACCAGGAGTTGGTGTGGGGCTAGGAGTGACGGTAGTGGTAGGTGGTGTTGGGGAGGGGGTGGAGGTGGAGGTACCAGGAAATACAGTTACCGTTGGGGTTGGCCCAGTAGGCTGCCCCTCTCCAGTACGACATGGTACGCGGAATTTCCCGGTCAAGGTTGGACTACCACCATTCTTGCGATCAAACAGATATCCATCAAAATTCCAAGTATTAAACTGAGGACAGAAAGTGTCGGTAAATTTGGCCTGCGCTACCTGATCATTGTATTCTGCAACTGCCACGTTCTTACCACGCTCAATAAAGGCCTTCAAGTTTGGGCAAGTATCTTTATAAGAGACAAGACATTCTTCAATCAATGCCCAATCATACACATCTGCTACTACTCGTCCGTCGGCAAACTTTTCTCGAGCCAGCTCTGGCACATTCTTTAAGGCAATCATCATACCTCGCTTATGAGCTTCATCAGCCAGAAACTTCATATAATCTAATTGTTGTGCCTTAGTCGGTACTTTCACTTTTCCAGAAGCATCATATTCAGCTTGGCTGTAGGTATAATTGTCCAGCCAATCTGGTTCTATCCCTTGACAGCCTTTCTCTTTTGAAACATCCATCCGCCCCGCCATAATACTTCGTACTGTTGGATCCATAATGTCTATCCAGCGCTCATCGCCCCAGTTCTGTGGGTCAGTTGCTGAAACTGCTGAGGCTGGAAACTTATTATAATCTGGGCGCCACTGAGCCGCTGTCCCAACTTCAAAATAGCAAGTTACCAGTGCATTCTGAGACTTCATGGTTGCAACTTGTGCGCTACTTACATCTTCGTAGTCAAAATCATAATGTTTTTTAGGATTAGCTTCGGTAGCTAATGCATTAACTTTTGGAGTATTTTCCAACTGCCACCAAAAACTAGTGTAAGGGGCGAGACGCGGAATAGTAGCAGTTGCTGGATAACTACCAACACCCGGCGTTGCTGCCCAAGCCAACAGCGCATAAAGACCACCATATAAAATTACCGCGCCGGCCACAATCGCCAAAATACCTAGATTAATATTCTTTACTGTAGATACTCTACTCGAAGTCTTAGCAGTCTTAGCGCTAGATCCTCTAGACTTAGATTGATTTCGTTTCTTAGTAGCTGGCATGGTATTTAATGATCCTTTTTGTATTAATACTTGTGAGTTAGTTTAAGCTTAAGGGTTTTATTTAAATCCGTCAAATCCTCTACTCCGCCCAACACCAGATGAGGAAGCAACGACCAACCAGGCGGGCTGAGGTGGCAGTGCTGGTGTTACCGGCCGCATCACGGGCTTGGATGTCGTAGGTGTAATAGGTATTGGCAGCAATGTTGTAGTCTTGGAAGTTGGTCTTCGTAGGAGTACCAAGGGTAGTACCATTGCGTTTGACGACGTAACTGGTCACGCCCACGTTGTCGGTACTAGATCCCCAGCTCAGATTAGTGTAGTAGCTGAAGCGGAAGGCATCCCAGACGATATTGCCTTTGACGTTGGTGGGAGCTGATGGAGCTGTCGTGTCAGCTGGTGGCGGTGGAGGTGGGGTGATGGTCGTCGTAGTCGTTGGGGTTGGTGATGGAGCTAGAGTGGTGACGGACAGGGTGGCACCGGTGCTGGTGTTACCAGCGGCGTCACGAGCGACCACTTTGTACTGGTAGGTAGTACCAGCCGTCAGACCAGTGTCATTGGTAGAGAGACTAGTACCAGTAGCGATTTGAGTACCATTACGGGTTACGACGTAGCTGGTGACACCGACGTTGTCAGTAGCAGCAGGCCATGACAGATTAATCTGTGAGGTACTCGCGGCAGAAGCACTCAGGCTAGCTGGGCCGGTTGGAGCAGTCGTGTCGGGCGGAGGTGTGACGGTAGTAGTTGGTGTGATGGTGGTGGTTGGCGTAGGAGTAACGTCAGAAAGCGCTCCGTACACTTGCGTACCAGCTGGAATGTACTGGTTAATCACAGCGTTCGTACCTGTATAGGCAGGTATGACATATGCCTGTGAATTAGCCGTCGCGAGCGCGCTGGTAGCCGTTCCATCGGTATTGAGCCAGTTATTCCCTGACTTACCTTTCGCATCTAAGCCAGGAATGAGCACAGGAGAGCCAGCCAGAGCCGCCGTCCATGAAGCGACATCAGTGTAGTCCCTGATCCCATCACGGATGATGCGCGTCGTACCATTTGCATACACGTTACCATCTATGACTGTCTGTGGAAGATTGCGGGTTGCATCGGCTTTATGAATAACCTGGTCGAGCGTGGTTGTCGCACCAGACGAATGCTTGAGTAGGAAGCATAGACCAACTGACGTCGTGGATCCACAGAGACTTCCACTACCAGTCCGTGGGTAGGCAATAATATTATTCACCATGACATCTATGCGCGGCATCCAGTCCATAGTATTACCGATCGATGAAGCAAACCGACCTTGGCGATCACCAGGCCATGTCTGCACATTTGATGGACAATTAGCCGCACTGGCAGCACAAGCACCTGACCGACTATCGATATAGACACCTGTCGGATCATACCCGCCGACCAATGTATTGTTGACGACGCGCAAACCTGATGAGCCAGACATTTTGAGAGGCTGGCCTCCTGTAGCGGATATATAGTTATTCGCTAGCGTGAGGCCATCGGAGATCTCGAAGAAAACCCCGGCTCCAGTATTATCTTTAATGAGGTTCTTAACAACTGCTACATTGATATTGCTTTGGTCAAACCACAGCCCATGCGAGTTATTGTTGGCGATAAAACTATTTAGTACTTTAGTACCGCGCGTTCGACTCGTCTTCAGCGCACCGCTGGCAGGTGATGATTTGAACTCCTCAAAAGGATCAGTGTTGGTGATTTTCACCGAATCCATGGTGAAGCTGTCAGTCTGGTTGGCGTTCACCGACTGCCAGCCAACATCATGGATGGTGATTTTTTTCAGGAGGTTATTATCGTTCAGACCGATATGTATAGCTTCAAATGGCATATCTGAGAGTTCGGTATTCACGACAGTCGTATTACTTGCAGTGCTTTCAATAGTAATCGCACCGTAGTCATTTGCATTGGCAGAATATCGATTGATCTTCAAGCCTTCGATAGTGACGCGAGCTGAAAAAATTTGGAACAATCGATCGCGATCGGCAGTGGTTGGATTACCAGGTCGAGAAGTTTCAATACCAGCTTTCGCGGCATCGTTCGCAGTCATATAGAGTCGATTCGTCGTTCGGTCGACATAAAACTGGCCGTCAACGAGCGTGGCCTTATTCAGCGTCTGCTTCAGAGCCGTCGTTCCTATCCAAGCCTGATCAGCATAGCGTCCCACGCCATCGCCGTTGAGGTTTGTCATGCTGTTCGAGCTAGTAAGGTCAGAAAATGTCACCCCACCACCATCCTGAAGCGGCCGTGGCACATAGGCGCGGTAACGATAATTGCCTTCGGCAACCCACTCGGAACTCGCCGAAGTTGGGGCCTCGATTGAACCACGGATTTCTGGAATCTGGCCAGGATATGCAACGATGCGTAAACCATCACGACCACTGCCACTAATCTGGATATTGGCTTGATTTCGATACATACCACCATACAGCACGATAGTGCTGTTGGCAGTCGTTGTCTGAGCTACGGCTCGCGCCAGCGTACAAGGATCAGCTGAGGTACAGGCCGAAGTCGTAGAGCCAGTTGGTGAAGCATAGCGAATCGTACCGGTGAGCGAGGATATATTGTAGGATATCGGCAAGGTCGCGCCAGCAGCATTCCCCGCCTTAACAGACTGCAGCGCAGTGTATTCAGTAGTGCCTGCTCGGCTTACGAAGAAAAAGATTGCGCCGGCAATAATTACTAAGCCCGCTATTAATAACAGTGTAGTTTTACTGAAGTTTGGCCATTTCGAAAGGAGTCCTTTCGGCTGCACCTTGGCAGTACGACTTCTCGTACTTGGCCGTGATTTGGCTTTGGAAGTGGGCTTTTTGGTTTGAGCCGGCATGATCGATATCCTTTTTATATTCGGAGAATTAATGAATCTACTTCAATTACTGTTAGCATAAGCACTATGTACTAAAGTGTCAACGTAGCTAACCTATTCCGCCCAACACCAGATGAGGAAGCAACGACCAACCAGGCGGGCCGGCGACGAGCCAGAGCTGATATTCCCAGCCTTATCATAGGCAAATATTTCGTAGCTGTAGACTGTGTTGGCGACAATATTCGAGTCTTTAAAGTTGGTAGTCGTAGCCGTACCGAGGTTAGTCCCATTACGGCGCACCAGATAGTCTCGTACCCCACTGCCAGAATCGGATGAAGCACTCCAGGAGAGCGAAACACCATAGCTCAAGCGGAGGGCATCATAAACGAGGCTGGCTTTGATATTCGTTGGAGCAGTCGGCGGAGTAGTGTCAGCCGAACTGACTTGCAGTTTCGTAAAACTCACCGTCTTTGTTATCGTCTGAGCATTTCCGTAGCTGAGTACAACCTTGAGTGTGTGAGGCCCGGCTGCCAAGTTAGCGATCGAATAATCTAAGCAGGTAATGTCTCCACCACCAATACAATACTTCGCCACGGTCTCTTTCTTGGCTAGCTGATCATCGATATAAAAATCAACCTGCTGGAAGTTAGCTGCATTTGCTACCTGAGCTTCAACATTGATCGAGCTGGTAACCGATGCCCCAGCCGCTAGGCCAACGATGTCGAGCGTTGCGGTTGGTAACGGCGTGATGGTAGTCGTTGGGGTGATAGTCGTGGTTGGGGTGATGGTAGTCGTGGGCGTAATGGTAGTCGTTGGCGCTGTCGTAGGAGTACCGAGATCAGCGATGCGTTGAACCTTACCGATTGCCGTGCCAGACTTCAAGATAGACTGGAACGCCAGTAGGTTATCATCGCGTAATGAGGCGTAGTAAGGGCTAGTAGGGTCTGGCCTTGATTCGTCCGCATCAAAGTAGCTATAGGCAACTGCGTCTTTCTTGTTGAGGAAGCCCCATTCCCAAACTTTCTGGAAGTATTGGGTAAAGCGAAGTGGTCCGGTGCGCTCTTCGCTTAAGCTCCACTCACCAACTCCCCATGGCATCTTTTTTGCCTCTAAATAATTGATCGTGTCATATCGTGCTTGGGTTTCAAAAGTGTTACCACCTTTATCAACACAGTCGCGCTGACAGTAGTTACTAAACATAACTACGTCCCAGATACCATCCACCCACCAATCGGCTGGATTGCGTTTACCAGCACTGATGGCGCTTTTAGAGAAGGTGTAATCCATAAAGTGCGGCATAAATGCAATATTCTTCGTGCCTTTGCCAGCATTAGCGGCATTCATGCGAGCACGGAAGCGTGACTGCATCGCCCGATAAGAACTAGCTGTCCGAGTCACCCCGTCGGTATCATTTTCCGGCTCATGTTGCATGGTTACCCAAACTGGCTTTCCGAGCGCATCAAGTCCAGCTATCAACTTATCAAGCTGAGCGTCATACTTGCCGCTCCCAATTCCGCTCCAATCCGATGCTGCTTTAAAGGTGACATAAGGTAGGCGCCCAGCGTCATGACCAGACTTAGCCTTACTGACAATGCCACCACCATCAATATCACCCCACTGGTGATAAGTATGATACAGGGAAATAGGCTTACCCGTAGGCACTTCGTGGCGCGCGCGCACATCTGAAGTCTTCGTGCCATCAGCCAGCAGCGCATTAACGTTAGCCCCCCAATAGGCCTTACCACTCACACGTGGATTCGGATCACCCGGGAAGCGCCGCTGAATCGTCGACCCATCAGCTAATTGGTAAGTTGTCGGCGTCGCCGCCTGTGACAACAACACGTAGAGGCCACCGGCCAAAATCAGTACACCGGCAATAATTGCTAGCAGTCCATAGTTGAGCTTAGACTTTGTGGCCAGACTTTTCTTGCTTACGCGAGCGTTTGGTTTTTTCTTGGAGGTTTTTGATTTTGTGGCCATATCGGCTCCTAATTATGCATGATTGTCTTGATTGTAAACACTTATGCTTAACTGGTCAATTTTTTCTATGGGTACTGCAAGAGATTGATGTAAGTTGCCCAGGTATTCGACGAGTTGAGGTGTAAGTTCATATTGCCATCACTACAGCCTTCCCAATATGTCCGAGCAATATTTCGTTGATTCAGGAGAGCGACATTCTGACTGATCCAAAGATCTCGGTTGTTAACATCACGGCCTATGCCATACTCACCAAGATAGAGAGGTAATCCAGAAACTTGCGACCAACCAACCATCTTGTCATAGTGGCGGGCCATTTCAGCGTAAGAAGTAGTGCTCGATAGATAATCGGCGCTACCACTCGAGAGCGAGTTGCCAGCTCCACCCCAACCGCTTGCGCTATAACCATCGTCGTCGCCTCCAGCAAAGTAGCTATGATGCGACAAGACTAAGTTGTATTTGTTCTGGAGAATATTCCAATCCACTCCATCCCAGCTAGAATCACCGGTGATCGGCTCAATCATAAGAATTTTTTCGGCATCCACCGATCGCACAGCGTTAATCAGTGTGTTATACATCGTTAAGTTACTGTTTTGATCAAAGGGCAGTGGATTGACGTGTGGTTCATTGACGAGGTCAATTGCGATTACCTTGGGATCGTTTTTATACCGGGCTGCAATCGTTTTGAGATAAAACGAACCATTATTCTGAATCTTCTGAATTGCGTTTTGACCCGATACCCAATTCGGCAGATTACCGCTTACCGTCTTGAGATGTATTGGGTCCAGGATAACGTAGAGACCATTATTCTTGGCTGCCGCGATCGTGTCATCTAGACGCTGCAGAGCGGTCGTACTGATCGTTCCCTGTGTCGGCTCGAACGATGGCCAATCCATCGCCAGACGGACAGCATTAAGCCCACGTGCCTTCCAGCCCGCCCAGTTATTGATATCCCCTCCGCACAATGAGGCTGGCGAATAACTACCAACATTGCGCTGATTGACACCGTTGATTTTCACCGGGGTGCCATCCTGCTTAACAAACGGATAATTGGCGCTGGTTTTTAGCACTTCATTGTTCGTACTTACCGCGGGTGCCATAAACTCAACATAGTTGCCATCGGCTGCCGTAGCGTCAGGCTTGACGGCGACTGTACCCCCAGAGGCTGGCCAAGTCTCTGGCTCAGTGTTCTTTAGGGCTGCTGCCCGTACGAAGAAGATAATGGCTGCGCCCAAGATAGTCACCATCGCTACCACTGCAAGCAACTGACCTCGACTCAGCTTGGGTTTACTGATCAAACCTTTCTTGGCGACTCGAGAGGTGGTTAATTGCTTCTTAGGGGTTTTGGTTTTTGTGGGCATATCGAATCCTAGTTAACTGCTTAGCAGTATGAGCAGAGGCGTCAATCTTCCCTACTCCGCCCAACACCAGATGAGGAAGCAACGACCAACCAGGCGGGCTGAGGTGGCAGTGCTGGTGTTACCGGCCGCATCACGGGCTTGGATGTCGTAGGTGTAATAGGTATTGGCAGCAATGTTGTAGTCTTGGAAGTTGGTCTTCGTAGGAGTACCAAGGGTAGTACCATTGCGTTTGACGACGTAACTGGTCACGCCCACGTTGTCGGTACTAGATCCCCAGCTCAGATTAGTGTAGTAGCTGAAGCGGAAGGCATCCCAGACGATATTGCCTTTGACGTTGGTGGGAGCTGATGGAGCTGTCGTGTCAGCTGGTGGCGGTGGAGGTGGGGTGATGGTCGTCGTAGTCGTTGGGGTTGGTGATGGAGCTAGAGTGGTGACGGACAGGGTGGCACCGGTGCTGGTGTTACCAGCGGCGTCACGAGCGACCACTTTGTACTGGTAGGTAGTACCAGCCGTCAGACCAGTGTCATTGGTAGAGAGACTAGTACCAGTAGCGATTTGAGTACCATTACGGGTTACGACGTAGCTGGTGACACCGACGTTGTCAGTAGCAGCAGGCCAGTTCAGGATGAGGCTCGTTTGGCTCACCGATGAAGCAGCGATACTAGCCGGACCCACGGGAGCGGTGGTGTCAGCGGGTGGTGGAGGGGGTGTAACGGTGGTGGTTGGGGGTGGAGTAGTAGTCGTGGTGGTGGGGGCAGTCGTCGGGTAGATAGCGCCACGGACAGGCACAGTCCCGGCGGGTAGGCCGAGGGCGGCGGCGACGTCAGCTGGCAGGGCTTTTCCTTTTTGAGTAGCGGCCAGGGCATCAGTTTTGAGGCGGAAATCCTGACCCGCCCTATCAACAAACGGGCTATTAGCCTCAACGCTAAAACTATTCATTTCAAACTTGTTGTTGGTCAAACGCTGCATATCGGCCACGGATTTATAGCCATCAGTTGTACCGTAATAGTACAGGTTTTGACTCGTATTTAAGCGATAGTAGGCGTTGTAATCGAAGGCCGTAAAGAACTGATCAGCTGTCGTATTTAATGCACCTGAACCGTTAACGGCAAGAACTAGTCTAGCCCCGTTCTGCGTATCCGGTGCAACGACAAGGTTATTTACAAGCTCGACGCCGGCAGTACTTGGCCCATTATCGTGAGCTCCATCATACCAAGGCCAGACTGCGGTCGCACTGGGTGGTGTACGTATATCATCGTAGACATTAATCCCCTGTACGCGCGAGCCATACTTATCGACAACAGTGTTGTTATAGACCTTCACATTGGCTGAAGCCACCGTGATGCCATCATCATCGTTATTGTAGACAAGATTGTTCGCGATAATACCCTTATTGCCAACTTCGTAAAAAATACCAGGCCCACCGTTATTACGCACCACATTATTCACGGTTACCATGTCTGAGCAGTTTTGATCACACCACATACCTGGTGCCCGAGAGAATTGATTCTCAAAGACATTGTTCTTCACCGTAAACCCAACCATGTGCGCCATCTTAATTCCTGAAGGCCCACAGGCACGATTACAGTACAAGCCGCCACGTTCCCAGTTATTACTATTAAAGATGTTGCCTTCAACCACGATATCATTACGTGCTCCTGGAGTTTTAGAAGCTCCATTTGCACCCATCCCCGTCCCACCGTTAAAGGCCACTACAGAACTACGCAGAATGGTACCTGGTTTAGGGTTACTATAAACAAACCCACCGGTCGCATTTTCAGTGAAGACTGTGTTTTCTATTAACGCCTTACGAGCGAAGTAGACCGCGCCGCCAGTAGTTGTGCTTTCACCACCATTCGTGGCATAGCGCTTGAAGCCAATTCCCTTGATCTGATGACTGTCCGTATCGGCACCGGCTAGAATGAAAGCAGCTGGTCGAGCGCTGAGCTCAACTTTCTTTCCATTAGGATCAGTGCCAATATACATCCGTCGTGCCGTCCAGTCGTAATAGAACTTCCCTGCCGTAGCTTGTGCCAGACTGGCAACTTCCTGCTGTCGCACGTCATTAATAAAAGCCTGTTGGGGGTTGCCAGCCATTGGATATGCCGGATCGTTCGCAGCATCTTCATACATGCACTTCGTCTCTTTGATATTTGGGTCGGTCGTGCCATCAGCTCGCCTTTGAGGTGTGTACGGTGCAATCGAATAATTGTAATAACTATTGCCACAGAAACTCGGTGTCTCCCAGGTTCGATACCAGTGGCCTGCTCCATCGCTCGTCCAACCGTCGCTAACAATATCAGCACCGTTAAACCAAGGTGATTCGCCTGGATATGCTTGAATGGTAATGCTTTTATTTATTGCACCTTCAACATTGGGTGTCGTTGAGTACCAATCACGATAGTCACCCCCTCGCATTACGATAGTCCCCCCAGAAGCCGTCTTAGACACTGCAGAGTTAATCGTTTTCACTGGTGTATTCAGCGACTTGCCATCATTTGCATCATTCCCGGTCGGTGACATATACGTCGCGCCCGCTGGAATCGCATAGTTCGTCTTTGGGATAGTTTTACCAGAGTTATCAAGTGCCGCCGTCGCTTGACCAGCCGTTGTGTAGTCGGCCGGCGTCGCCGCTCGTGTCAGTAAGACATAAAGTCCACCGACTAGGATAAGTACTCCAGCAATAATCGCCAGCAGTCCATAGTTGAGCTTAGACTTTGTGACGAGACTCTTCTTGGCGACTCGGGCAGTTGGTTTTTTCTTGGAGGTTTTTGATTTTGTGGCCATATGATAATTCCTAAATATTTTGAGGCTATAGTATTCCTGTTATGCTTACTAGTCAATAGAACTGCTCACAGCAGCCAACACCAAATCAGGAAACATTGACCCTGTACGCTCAGCTTGGTTGGAGTCGAGACATTCCCCGCCGTATCACGGGCTCTGAGCTCATAATTGTAGGTTGTACCCGCATCGACCGCTGTATCCACAAAGCTCGTTGTAGTAACGGGCCCGACCACCGTCGAGTTGCGAGTGACAAGATAATCCTTGATGCCGACATTGTCAGACGACTTCAGCCAGGTGAGCTGCAGATTATAGCGACCGCGCGTCCAATCGAAGACGAGTGACGGTCGGAGATTGGTGGGCTGAGTCGGCGGTGCTTGATCGAGGCTATTTGGTGCCGGAGAGACAATTGGGTTTGGCGAAGTCGTCGGGGTTGGCGTTGGTAAGATGGTCGTCGTTGGTACAGGCGAAGGCGTGCCTGAAACCACTGGACTGGTCGTTGTAGTCGGCGTGACGCTCGTCGTCGGAGTAGCGACAGGGCTCGCCCCCCAAGCATAGGCTTTGGTACCATCTTTCTTCCACTGCGGCTCAATCACTTTGACCTTATCCCACGGTATCGACTTGTAAGGGAAGTAATCTGCCGTAGAGGCACCGGCTTTCTGATAGACATTGCGGCCGGTGCGATCAAACTCGACACCTATACCAAATATTCCACCCGTGTCATCTGCATAAGCGCCGTACTTCTGAAGCGCCCGGGCGACGATTTTCT
Organism: Candidatus Saccharimonadota bacterium; assembly: GCA_046350755.1. Classification (GTDB taxonomy): domain Bacteria; phylum Patescibacteriota; class Saccharimonadia; order CAILAD01; genus CAZDEK01. Next base: position 40,529 of record JAXLZV010000002.1, read on the forward strand.
CGAGCTGAGTTATGCCGGGAATGGCATCAACATTAATGCTCGGATCTAACTGAATCCGCGACCCAATTGGTATGCAAGTAGTCTGGTCGGCTGTGGTGCCATCACTGTGGAGCGCCGGATAGTACGGCTCACCCTTACAGGTAGTACTGGTTGAGAATGTAAGCGCGTGATCTATCACCCCCTGCTCGATCTCATATGTCCGAACAATCCCTCCCGCTAATCCGGCTACGTTTGTTCCGCCACCAACACCATTTCCATCGATGCTAGCAACCCCGGCTGAACCTGGACACCACTGGGCGCCGATCCAATTCCAGGTTAGAGTGCAATCTTTCCAGATCCAGTAGCTATAAATTTTCCGAGTGCTGGTATCGATAATGGTTACATGTCCATCGCCACCCCGCTGCTTAAAGACACCCGATGGCACAGGCACTGGCGTCTTACTGATTTCGTCACAGGTGTACACATAGCACCAGACAACAGCCTTAGGGGTATTCGCATCAGCGTGGAATACTGGTACCGACCATTCAAGTAAGGAGCTCGCGGCTGGTAAGCCAGCCGCTTTGAGGCGGGTTTGACCGTCAGGTAAATAACGCACATCACCTGGAATCGCCTGATTGAGCGGACTATCATCAGAAAACAGCCGGCCGCTCGGCGTATTAGTCGATGCATTATAGGCATAGCGCCCAATGGCCGCTCGCGAATACAGCACATAAATACCCCCCAACACAAATAAAAGCACCGTCAGGATCAATAGCTCCTTGCGAAATTGGGGCGACTTATGTGCTTTCTTCTGAGAAGTGACAGCTTTTACCATAATGCTTATGAATATAGTACCTGATGATAGCCAAAAAAACGACTCCAGAATGACCGCCTCAAGAAAACCTCTCGTGATTGACTTTCTCGTCAGGTTCGGTAGTCTATAATGGACTCTATATTTATGAACACGAACCACCCCTCCACCCCGACGCACGTCGGTTTTATACTCGACGGCCATCGCCGCTGGGCCAAAGACCAGGGTAAGCCGCTTGTCGCCGGTCACCGTCAAGGGTACAAAAACTTTAAAAAAATCGGGCTCGCCGCACTCGACCGCGGCGTAAGCTACGTCAGCGCCTATGTTTGGTCAAAAGAAAACTGGCAACGTTCAGCCGAAGAAGTGAACTATATAATGAAGCTCCTCCTCTGGGTGGCTGATCACGAATTGAAAGACATTCATGAGCGGGGTGTACGAATTCGTTTTCTCGGTAACAATGATCGACTAGCACCCAAAGTAGTCGAAGCCATTGAGCACGCCGAAGCCACCACCGCCAACAATACCAATGGCACGTTGGCCTTATGCCTCAATTATGGTGGTCGTGAGGAAATTGTTGATGCGACTCGAGCAATCGTTGAGGCCGGCGTCCCATCCGATAAGATAACTGTCGACACAGTACGCGAACATCTCTATGCCCCCGACATACCGGACGTTGATTTGCTCATCCGGAGTTCTGGCGAACAACGCATCTCTGGCTTTATGCTCTGGCGCGCCGCCTATGCAGAACTCCTCTTCGTCGATAAGATGTGGCCTGACTTCTCGGTGGAAGACCTCGACAATGCGCTGGCCGAATTCGCCAACCGACAGCGTCGCTTCGGCGCCTGAGGTACACAACTAGCTGCATAAATACTGCCGCAGATAGCCACATCGAAATGCTTATGCTAAACTCTGTGTAATCAACAATTTATACACAGCTATAAGCTATGAAAAAACCCCCTTCCAAACAAACCCAAAAAAGAAAATCGGTCGCAAAAAAGGCTAGTCCTCCCAGGCTCCAGAGTCTACCGTCTTTTTTACGTAGCCCAGTTGGCATTATCTTAATCCTGGCACTAGTCATGATTGGCATACTGCTTATAGCCCTCTCGCGCGCCGCAACTTCACCGACGATATTAACGCCTCAGACCGCCTCGAGCCCAAGCTGCGGAGCACGCGTTACAAATTATTCCTACCGAGTTCCCTTCGGTAATGCGCCGTGGAACGTGCCAGCCTGCAACATGCCAAAATTCAGCCAGTCGGCTGACTATGTATCACGACTCTACAATTATGGTAACCAAAATGATGGCTCTGCCGCCGGTCTGACTTCAAGGGGCAAATTTCAAATCGGCTTTGGATTGGGAGAACTCAAAACCGTCTTCTCGCGAGCTATCTACACAGCTGATGAAGCGGCTGGGAAAACCATCCAGGTGCGCGTCTGCGGAAACCCCAATTGTGTCCCATCCAATCTCGATGGAGAGCTGAAATACGGTGATCCGAAGGGCTATCTGCCAGACATGCGTATCCCCTGGGATCCCAACTGGCCAGTCGCCGAGGCCGGTGATAATGAGGTCGTCATCCTGAACCCAACCAACGGACAGCTCATCGCACTCGCCCAAGTCAAGAAATCGACCGGAAACGCCCTGGGCGATATCCTCAGTGGCGCCACCGGCCAATGTGGCATCCTCTATCCCGAACGTTTGTGTGTTGCAAGCGCTAAAATCCTGCGTGATCAGAACGGCAATATCGCCAACTACTTTACGTATGAAGGCTCGAGTGGTGATCGCGGTGGTGGCATATCCTACTATGCTGGGATTATCACCCCTCAAGAAGTTGCAGCCGGCGAGATCCGCCACGCGATTGCGATGGGTATCTTTAATGCCGCTTTTGGCCCTGAGTGCACAAAAGCCCAACTCGATACCAATAATTGGAGTGTTATTGGAAAAACCTGTGGTACCGCCCTAGGGCCAGCTGCAAAATTTGAGTGGGCTGGTGCGCGTAAAGCCTCCGAACGTGGTGCTTCCGAAAACGCTCAAGCCCTTGATCCGATATATACTCTCGATAAAACTATCCCCGAAGGCATGCGCTTTGTCCTCAATATCTCTGACGCTGAGATGGAAAACTTTATCAGCTCCAAAGGCTATACCGGCGCCAAGGCCAACACGACGCGCATCATAATCCGAGCTCTGCGTGACTATGGCATCATCCCACTCGACACCGGTGGTACCGTCAATCTACAGACTGCTGGTGGCGTGAGCCCACGTAATCGTGAGCTTTGGAAGCAGCTTGGCATCACCTCGACCGAGGACGATAAGCTTCTCTACGGCCTCTTCAACGAAACCAACCTGTATGTCGTAGAGCCGCCAACCAACAATTGTGTCGATGGCCGCAAAACAAAATTCTACTGTGCCTATACTTCCAGTAACTACTTCAGCGCAACCAGCTCCACTTCAACTATCTTGCCACCGACAACAACCAACCCCCCAACCACAACGGCCACAGCAACCGCCAACCCAACCGTCACCGCCGCAGCGCCAGGCTCAAAAACGAGTCCTCAACCTGGCACCAGCACGCCACCGCCAACTACCACCGGCCCAACCGCCCCCATTTTCATCGAACCAATTCTTGGTACCCTCCAGTGGAATGTCAGCTCATTCGAGTTTGGTATGGGAGCCAGCTTCGAATGGAAGGCCAGCGCAAGTACGGCTGGGATTAAACAGTACACCATCTTGAAAGACGGCCAAAAAATCTACGAGGGTCAAGCCACAAAGTTTATCGACTTCCGAGTTGTTGACGGGAAGAGTTACCAATATCAAATATATGCGGTTGACTTGGCTGGTAAACAATCAGCTGTCACAACCCTTCAGAAAACCTACAGATGTGTCGCCTTTGGCTTCATCGATTGTAAGTTTCAATAGAATTGCCGCTCGCGAATGCCGAGCTGAAATCAGGTCAGTAGCCAGCTTTTGAGATCTTGCCAAGCCTGTGTGGCAGCTGGCTGGCTGTAACGGTCGGCCCGATCAGCGTTAAAAAATGCGTGACCTGCATCATACTCCTTCATGAGAGTCGGAATCCCTGCTGCCGTCAGCTTGCTATTGATTGCCTGCCGATCAGTAGCTGGAATGCTGTCATCGTGCGTACCGAACAGCCCCATAACCCGCAGATGAGTCGTATTGCGACGATTATTCGCCAAACTCTCAATCGCCGAATAACCTTCGTAAAAATTAGGTTCGTTCGAACCGGCACCATAAAATGACACAATACGGGTAACCGCATGATTGACGCCACTTAAGTAGGCCAGGCGACCGCCGAAGCAAAAGCCAATTACCGCTAGATGCTTCAGTTGCGGCTGTCGTTCATGGATTGTATCGATTGCTTGATTCAGCAACTCGATAAATTTCTCGCCGGTCATCTGGCGCATCAACTCAACACCACGCTCGGCACCGGTTTGATAGTCAAAGTCATTCGCGGTACCGGTTAAGGCATAAAAATAATCCAGGGCATAGCCAGTCATAAATAACTCACTGCCGCAACGATCGGCCAACTGCTTAGCAAACGGCTTAAGGCCGTAGATCTCCGGTAATACCAGCACTGCCTGATCGATACTTGCAATACTGTCGCTAGCATAGAGATATTCAGTAATTTGACTCATATCTTTAGTATACTCCCTAACGCAAGCTGAAGTCTTCAAAATGAATATGCTTGTCGGGTACACCCTTTGACAGGAGACCTTCGTGCAAAGCCTTCATCATCGGCGGCGGTCCGCAGATAAAAAACTCGGTCTTCTGGAGGCTGCGCCCTTTCGTCAGTACATCAGCGTTCATAAAGCCTTGTTTATCCTGGCAGAAGAGATGCGCCTGAAAACTTGGGTTCTTTTTGGCTAGCACCTGGAGTTCTTTATCGAAATGCGCCTCGTTGGCCTTCACGACACAATAATAAAAATCGACATGATATTTACGCCGTGGCAAACTCTGAGCCATCGCCAGAAACGGAGTCACGCCAATGCCACCGGCCACCCAAACCTGATTGCGGCCGCGCACAAACCGAAAACTAAAAGCACCATGCGGCCCCTCGATAAGAGCTGTCGTACCGGGTGTGACCTCATGTAAACGGGCAGTATAGTCCCCAAGAGCCTTCACGACAAACCGCAATTGCCGACCGATCGGACTAGCCGCCATCGAATAAGGGTGAGCTTCGGCACCCATGGGGTGGCCTACTAAACTTACATAGGCAAATTGCCCTGGCGTAAAACGCAACAGTCGACCAGCTGGCTCGAGGATCAGCTCAGTGGTCCCACCCCCGATATCTCGAATCCGCGCCACTGTATAACGATAGCGTCGTGGCACGATCGCCCCCAGAACAGAGTGATAGACATAGGCGACGACAGCCAGCGTGCAGACGATAAACATATACACCCAGAGCGGCCAAAACTTGACCATATTGCCTTTCGCCAGAAAAGCATGCAGGAATCCGAGCAGAAAAACGCCGCCTAAAATACGATGCAGCCAAACAAACATGCCATATTTGACACGGAGAAAGATGCTGACTGGTAAGAGTAAGGCGATAGCATAGAGCGAGAGAATGCCAAAATTAATCTGCCAATTGGACCCGAGCATCCACATGACAGTCGCTGGCCGATTCGCCGCAAGCGCTCGCCACGATAGAAAAAACGGATGCAGAGCCAAGAGCAAGAATGCTACCCCACCCGTAATGTGGTGCCACTTGTAGGCTTTATCCAGACCGCCGAACCACTTATCGAGGAAGAGAAAACGAGCCGACAAAAACACAGACCAAGCATAGAGTACGGTGCCCGAAAAGGCCGCTACATTCGCAAAGCTCTTCAAGATGGCCGATGTACTTGCGTAGCGCGATTCTACAGGAGCCGCTAGCACCCAGAGTAATAACACAATGCCAACGCTCGCATAAATCAGCGGCACGCCAATAGCGTGACGGATGACGGGCGGATCTTCTTTCAATTGCATATCTCACCTATTGTAGCAAAAGCATAAGCGCTCGGGCGAATAGCTACCACTATGGCTGCGTGACGGGAGCTGTAGATGCCGGCGTGGTCGATTGAACTGATGGCGTGACACCAGTGATATCAGCGCATTGCTGTATATTGGCAGCCGCGTAGGTGGCATCATTGCGGCAGCGATTTTCAATCGAGTATCTGGTAGCAAACAGCGCGGCGGCGGCACCGAGCCCGAGCACACCGAGCACGATGCCGGCAATCGCCATCCCCCGACGTGGCGTCTTCATAGCCAGCACTCCCATGACAATTGCCGCAATCGCAATTGGCGCAACATAAATAATGAACTGCAATTTATCTTGTAGCATGACTCCGACGATCACCGACAGGACCCCTAAGCCCATCGAGGCTAACGCAAAGCTACCCTTTTTTTTCTTACCCTCAACAGCTGAATTAGCCGGATCCGGAGTAGTCGCCACCGCGCCGACGGGCGGCACTGATGCTTGAGCGGGTACAGCCGCAGGCGGAGCTTGGTGATTTGTTGACGTCGCGGCTGGAGTCGACGGCGGGGTTACTGGTGGCGGCTGAATCGCCGGGGCGGGCTGCTGAACGACAGGTGCCGGGCTCACTGGAGGAGTTGCTGGAGCTGGGGTTACCATCGGCTGGACTGGCGCCGCGGGGGTCGTTGGTGCCGAAGTTGGCACTCCTGGCGACGTAGGAAGCGGCTGCGCGCTAGCTGGCTGACTGTCAGTGACTGTAGGCGGGGTTACTGGAGCTGGAGCTGGAGCTGGAGCTGGAGCTGGAGCTGGAGCTGGAGCTGGAGCTGGAGCTGGAGCTGGAGCTGGAGCTGGAGCTGGAGCTGGAGCTGGAGCTGGAGCTGGAGCTGGAGCTGGAGCTGGAGCTGGAGCTGGAGCTGGAGCTGGAGCTGGAGCTGGAGCTGGAGCTGGAGCTGGAGCTGACTGAGTATAACCCGTCACAAGCTGGGCTGGCACTGGCGGAGCAGCTTGACTACCCGACTCGGGCACTGGAGCTACCTCAGGCGCCGGTGAGTTTGTGGGCGCGACCGGCGCTGGCTCGGGGTGCGTCACGGTACCTGGCGTTATTGGGGTTGGTGAGGCTGGTAAGTTTGGGTCCATAAATAGTTATGCTTCCCTCTATTGTGACCGAGTTCCTCGAGCTTGTCTATCGAGTTGCTGGGCACGCCGCAAAGTCCAGGCCAGCCAACCAGTCATAGCCAGCGGGATAATCCCAGCTACCCACCTCAAGCCAGCGTATTGTAGTTGCAGTACAAGCAAGAAATTATACGAAGCATGGATAAAAATCATAAAGCCCAGTACCGCAACGACAGTCAGCCAACTCTGATCTCGTCGGGCTTTCGCGAAAAAATAGCCGAATACCCCTGCCGTGGCGGCATGAAAAAACAACAAACTTACCAATCTCGACACCCCGACGGCGGGACCAAAGCGCATTGCATAATCGATATTCTCATACACGCCAAAGGCTAACCCTGAAAAGGCAAAGAAAATAACTCCATCGGCAATATCTCGAAAAAACGACTGGACCGTAATAAAAATCATCAGTGGGATAATCTTTGCCAGCTCTTCAACGGTCGCCGGAACCAGCCCAACCTGTACAGCACTCGTCAGGAGTGGAGCGGCGTATATATCATTTGGCAATACAGCGCTATTAATAACACCAGCCAGAGTTGCTGCTCCGACCCCAATCAACATACAAATAATCGACGCCCAGAGAGGTTCTCGATGCCGACGAGCCCCATCTAACAAATACAAACCGAAAGCCGCACTCGCCGCGACAATAAATCCAACACTCGTCAGCATCAGTAGCATAACTCTCATGCTAGAAGCTTTGCTGCCCGAACGCAAATCACTTGTCAGATAACCTGAAAAAAGGTACAATATGCCAGTTCTACATCTCGGATGAATAAACCCGGGGCATTAGCTCAGCTGGCTAGAGCACCTGCTTTGCAAGCAGGGGGTCATCGGTTCGAATCCGATATGCTCCACCATTCACATTATCTCTCAACTGTGGGCTTGTAGCTCAGCTGGTTAGAGCGCGTCACTGATAATGACGAGGTCGCAGGTTCGAGTCCTGCCAAGCCCACCAGTTGAAAGATAATGTCTGATTCTCGGGATCCGAAAAGCTATCATCATTCGACTTTTGCTATACTAGTCTTATGTTTAACTTCCTGCTTGGCGCGGCATTACTCGCTCTTGGCATCGTCATCGTCAGATTCGCACAGAATATTTATAACTTTACCGGCGCAATGGATTTTGTCGAACGCTGGATTCGGGCCGGTACACCAGCTTTCATCCGAATCGTCGGTGTAGTACTCGTAATCTTTGGCCTCGGCATGATGGTCGGCCTCTGGGGCTGGCTGACGCAGCCAATCGCTGACGGCGTCAAAAGCCTCGGCGGTGGCGGCCTCTCTCGATGAAAAAAGCCTTATAGCCTTATACTGGACAGCATTTGTACTCGAGATCATAACACTCATTCCCTGGACAATCTTAGCTTGGTCAGGTGGCACAACGGCCTTTGAGCTAATGTTTACCACGAACCTTACGACTTTTAATTACGACGCGACTAATTTCGCTATTCACTTACTCATGATCTTTCCGCTCATTCTGACGGTCACAATATTCATCCTACATATCCAAAGCTATCTACAGCTCAAAAAGCAGGGTTTTGTGAGTCTAGCAATCATACGCTGGCAATCTGTCGTCGGCGTGGCGATTGCGATCGCACTGAGCTTTGTAGTGTTTACACTCGTCAATATCGGCGAATGTTTTGACGCCTGTTTTCATCCCGCTAATTTCTGGCTAACCACTGCTCTACCAATAGCACTTGTGACACTGTCATCTCTCTCGGCCTCGTATCATTACCATACCTCCTCAACCGTAAACTCATCCCCAATACAAAAACCACCCGGTAAATACCAGGTGGTTTTGCTGAACAAGTGAAATGTGCCAGTTTTAGACGTTCGTAATTTTCCAACCTACGTCATGCAGGTATTCACTTACTGATAAATCAGCAGAGGTGAATATCGACCTGGGAATCGCCATGGGTGCGAGATCCTGTTAGTGATGAGCACATCTTGGACTAGCCAAGCAGCTCTAAATCACGTCTGCGCACTCACCATGCCGGCACTTAAGAGCACCGGTACTATTGCTAGCAAGCATTCTCCCTAGAAAGGAGGTGATCCATCCGCACCTTCCGGTACGGATACCTTGTTACGACTTAACCCCAATCGCTGGGCTTACCTTAGGACTATCTATACAGACAATACTTCGGGCACTCCCAACTTTCGTGATTTGACGGGCGGTGTGTACAAGACCCGGGAACGTATTCACGGCGCTATGCTGACGCGCCATTACTAGCGATTCCAACTTCAAGAGGGCGAGTTTCAGCCCTCTATCCGAACTGGGGGTAGTTTTGATGGGATTTGCTCCACCTTACGGTTTGGCTGCCCATTGTACTACCCATTGTAGGACGTGTGTAGCCCGAGGCGTAAGGGCCATGCTGACCAGACGTCATCCCCACCTTCCTCCCGGTTGGCCCGGGCGGTCTCGTATGAAAAGACAACATACGACAAGGGTTGCGCTCGTTGCGGGACTTAACCCAACATCTCACGACACGAGCTGACGACGGCCATGCAGCACCTGTCACCAGGTTCCCGAAGGCACATCTGTCTTTCGACTGACTTCCTGGGATGTCAAGCCTCGGTAAGGTTCTTCGCGTAGCTTCGAATTAAACCACATCCTCCACCGCTTGTGCGGGTCCCCGTCAATTCCTTTGAGTTTTAAACTTGCGTTCGTACTCCCCAGGCGGATCACTTAACGCGTTAGCTGCGTGACGCAGGGGGTCGAAGCCCCACATCACTAGTGATCATCGTTTACGGCGTGGACTACCAGGGTATCTAATCCTGTTTGCTCCCCACGCTTTCGTGCCTGAACGTCAGGTAAGGCCCAGCAAGCTGCCTTCGCCATTGGTGTTCCTTCTGATATCTACGGATGTCACCCCTACACCAGAAATTCCACTTGCCTCTACCTACCTCTAGTCAGATGGTTTCGATTACAGTCCACATGGTTGAGCCACGGGATTTCGCAATCGACCTATCAAACCGTCTGCGCACGCTTTACGCCCAGTAATTCCGGATAACGCTTGGATCCTACGTATTACCGCGGCTGCTGGCACGTAGTTAGCCGATCCTTATTCCTGAAGTACCGTCATAATCTTCCTTCAGAAAAGCAGTTTACACTCCGAAAAGCGTCTTCCTGCACGCGGCATTGCTCCATCAGGCTTTCGCCCATTGTGGAAGATTCCTTACTGCTGCCTCCCGTAGGAGTCTGGGCCGTATCTCAGTCCCAGTGTGGCTGGTCAACCTCTCGATCCAGCTACTGATCGTCGCCTTGGTGAGCCATTACCTCAACCAACTAGCTAATCAGACGCAGGCCCCTCCCGAAGCGATAAATCTTTACTACGGATAAACCGTAGACTATGGGGTATTAGCTACCCTTTCGAGCAGTTATTCCCCACTTCGGGGCAGGTACCAACGTGTTACTCACCCGTCCGCCACTCAATCACTCATTGCTTCCGCTCGCAATGGTGGAACTTGCATTCCACGGCTGCGAGCGAAAAAAGTGATTGCGTACGACTTGCATGTATTAGGCATGCCGCCAGCGTTCATCCTGAGCCAGGATCAAACTCTCATACACAACTGACTCTTCAAGAGAGTTCAGTGCTCGCTTCTCTTCAAGCACATCTATCCGCGCGAGCGGGCGTTAGATATGCGGTTGATCCTGCATAAACGTACAAACGTTGTTTAATTACTTAGTCAAAACTGACACATTTCACTTGTCAAAGTTCGTAGCTCGAGCGGCTTCATAACTTCAGAAAAAAACAACGGCTCTGTTTTCGGATCTAGACCCGAAAGAACCATGTTTTTCGTTTCTTATAGCACACGTATTGAGCTACCAAAGGGCATTCTACCTTATCTGGAACTACCCTGTCAAGAAAGTTCTCGAGATTTTAGCGAGACCGTGGTCGCTTAGGCTGCTTTTTGGCTTTTTTCAGCCACTTTTGCTGCCGCTTTTCAGTTTCACTTGGTAATTTGACGCGTAATTTGCCTTCAACCAACAAAACATAGCCAATCGCTGCCTTCCAGAAAAAGAAGATCGCTAAGACTACAACCACACCGACCCAATCACCAGCCCAGCCGATCTGTTCACGCTGTGAGATCACAGCTGCAAACAATAAGGCGGCAGTCACCAAGTTACATATCAGCACTTGGCGCACAAATGGTGCGTAACGAGTGAAGAGATTGACTCGCTTACCACGAGATATCAGATAGGAAACACCGCCAAAGACGATCAGAAAGACAGCTAAGCCAATCTCAATATACTGAGCTGTTGTCGAAGGGGTCTGCTGCAGCCAGGGCATATAGTCGTAGAGCTGCGCGCTCAAAAACACACAGGCCATCACCACACCAAGCACCGCTCCAATGACGACCTCGAGCGGTCGATGACCAAGGATCTCACGCAAATGCCCGTAGCGATGGGCGCCCTTGACCGCACCAGTGGTCTCTAGATCGCCGATCAGACGATTCAATACCTTGGCTTGCTCGCCAGCCGCTCGTCGGACTCCAAGACTATCGTACATAACGATAGCTGCAAATACCCCAGTAATGCCAAATAATGGGCTGGCTGGGCCACCCTCAATCAAGGCTACCATCGCGAGCGAGGACACTGTCGCCGAGTGCACGCTCGGCATACCACCAGATGAAAATAGTAAACTTGGCTTATACTCACCTTTAAATATCGCGATGACAAATTTGATACATTGAGCCGTGGCCCAAGTGATTAACGGAACGTACAGATATTCAGAAATAGTCATAACCCCTCACATTGCTTTGGGCTCTATTGTACCCTATCTGGCCGTAATCTCGAACACTAAAGCGTATTGATAACCCGGTGTAGCTAATGCGTGATGAAATTTCAAACCACAGCCAGCCATCAAGCGAATCGCTTGCTCACGACTAACCCGGCGATCAGCCTGGGGTCCCGCGGCTGTCAGCTCCTGCCAATCAAGCAAGACGACGTAACCGCCTGGTCGAACATACTGCGTCACGGCTATACAAAAGTGATCGGGATTCAGCGACGACGAGAGCACGTTTGTCAGCAGTACCCAATCAACACTCTTGTGGTCAAAAGCTCGGCCCAAAAGTACATCAGCCAGCAGGGTAGTCTCAAGTTGCGGATGATGGCCAAGATGTCCGACGCGCTCGAGCGCATCATCATTCGCACCTGCCACGATCACTTTACCCGGCTTACCGACGGCTTTGAGCGCGGCGGCAGCAAAAAAGCCTACCGGATTGCCGAGCTCGAGCACAGTTTGCCCTTCTTCCACGCCCAGGAGCGAAAAAACCGCGGTCGGCGAGACCAAGTGATGACTCAAGCGAGTCCGCACCCGACGCGGTAATTTCTTCAAACTATGAACTGTGCGATGAATCATGCCAGCTCCTTTGATAACTCTTACGCTTCTATCGTACCGCTTTTGAAGAAGTCTGGCCAGATAGACTAAGAAGCTGGGTGGGTGGAAAGCTACTCGGCAGCTTTGACGCTAGGCTCGGTAGCTTCTCCGTCGACTATTTCAGCCAGATTATCGATCATAGCCAGCGAGGCTACAAAATCACCATCTTTCAACTTCATGATCCGCACACCTTGAGTGGCGCGACCAATAATGGAGATGTCCTTTAAGCGTAAGCGAATGACTTGACCCTGCTTGGAAATAATCAGTAGGTCATCTTCAAGAGAATGAACGACGCGCGAATCGACCACTTCGCCGGTCTTGGCCGTTACGACGCCAGCCTTGATGCCCACGCCACCGCGCGCGTGCTTAGTAAACTGAGCTGTCTTAGTGAGCTTTCCATAGCCGTTCGCACAGACTACCAGCATCAAGCCTTCTTCTTTGCCTAGCACGTCAACACCAACTACCTGATCTCCCGGTCGCAAGCGCACACCCCGCACCCCTCGGGTCGCTCGACCCATTGGTCGAGCTGCTTCTTGGCCAAAGCGCAGAGCCTGAGCCTTAGCGGTCGACAAAATGATATCGTCGCCATCCTGGGCCTTCTTGACCCATTTGAGCTCGTCACCAGCATCTAGCTTAATGGCGATAATCCCACTCACCCGAATGTTTGCAAAGTCAGCTAGTTTGCTCTTTTTGATCGTACCGTTGCGGGTCGCCATAAACAAATAGGGAGCCGCCTCATTCTTGGTGAGCGTCAAAATGCTCGAGACCTTCTCACCAGGAGCGAGATTGAGGATATTTACCACCGATACTCCTTTAGCCGTTCGGCCAGCCGCTGGTATTTCATAGACCTTCACGCGAAATGCTCGACCCTTGGAGGTAAAGAACAGAATCCAATCGTGGTTTTGGGCTTTCAGCAGATGCTCGACTACGTCTTCTTCCTTCGTCGCCATACCAATGATGCCCTTACCGCCACGCCCCTGGCTCTTGTAGGTATCGGCCGGCATGCGTTTTACGTAGCCGCCATGCGTCAAGGAAATGATCACGTCTTCGTTCGGTACCAAGTCCTCTTCGCTGAAGTTACCTAGTGCCTTTTTCTCGATACGCGTGCGACGCTTGTCGCCGTATTTATCTTTCATCTCGATCAACTCTTCACGAATAACTTTCAGGATATTCGCCGTCGAGCTGAGGATTTCTGTTAATGCCTTGATAAGCTTTTGCAGCTCATCGTACTCATCCTGAATCTTCTTGCGCTCGAGTCCTGCCAATGTACGCAGCTGCATAGCCAGAATGGCGTTGGCCTGCAATTCCGATAGCTTAAATTTCGACATCAAGTTGACACGAGCTTCGTCCTGAGTTTGACTGGCGCGAATGGTTGAAATCACGGCGTCGATCTCGTCGAGTGCGATCAGCAGACCTTCGAGTATGTGGGCGCGGTCTTGGGCTTTTTTGAGTTCAAATTCGGTCCGGCGACGCACCACGACCTGACGATGTTCGAGATAATAACGCAACACCATCTCAAGCGTTAGGACGCGTGGCTGGATACCATCAACGAGTGCCAGCATATTGACATGAAAAGCCGTCTGCATCGGTGTATGCTTATACAGCTGATTCAGAATCTTCTGTGGATAGGTGTCTTTTTTGAGCTCAATGACAATCCGCATACCGCCACGATCCGAGCTTTCATCGCGAATATCGGAAATACCAACCACTTTCTTGTCCCGAACGAGATCGGCAATCTTTTCAACCAATGTCGATTTTACTACTTGATAGGGGATTTCCGTCACAATGATCGACTGCCGGCCTTTCTTTGACTCAACTATTTCGGCGACCGCTCGCATCGTGATACTACCTTTACCGGTTCCATAGGCCGAGGCGATGCCACCATCATCATAGATAGTTGCTCCAGTTGGAAAATCAGGACCCTTCACAATCTGAATCAGATCTTGAATCGTCGCTTCGGGATTATCAATAATATGCACCAGTGCATCAATCAGTTCAGATAGATTGTGGGTCGGGATATTGGTGGCCATACCGACAGCAATCCCCTGCACACCATTGAGTAACAGATTCGGTAATTTCGCTGGCAAAACCCGGGGCTCTTTTTGCGAGCCATCGTAGTTTGGCATAAAATCTACCGTATTCTTGTCGATATCAGCCAGCATCTCTTCAGCGATCTTGGTCATACGGGCTTCGGTGTATCGATAGGCGGCGGCTGAGTCGCCATCGACCGAACCAAAGTTACCCTGTCCATCGACCATCGGATAACGCAATGAAAAGTCCTGCGCCATGCGGACCATCGCGTCGTACACTGAGGAGTCACCGTGCGGGTGGTATTTACCAAGCACTTCACCGACGATGTTAGCAGATTTGCGATATTTCGTAGTAGACCGCAAGCCAATCGTATGCATGGCGTAGAGAATGCGGCGATGAACCGGCTTTAAACCATCTCGTACGTCTGGCAAGGCTCGCGAAACAATGACCGACATGGCGTACTCAAGGTAGCTTTTCTCCATCTCGCCTTCGATCGGCTGAAACTTGACGCGACCGATGCCAGATTTAATCAAAGCTTCGTTGGCTTGTTCTTCGGGAGTAAGTTCGGGGGTGTCGGCCATCATATACCTTTCTTATACATCGAGATTCTGCACGCTCTTAGCGTGAGTTTGAATGAAATTCTTACGCAAACTGACTTCATCGCCCATTAGCTTCGAGAAAATAGCGTCAGCCTTTTCTAGATCGTCAATCGAGACCTTTAGGAGGATGCGATTCTCGGGATCCATGGTGGTTTCCCATAACTGATCGGAATTCATTTCACCCAAACCTTTATAGCGCTGAATTGAAAGACCGGGGATCTTGACGCCAGTATTTTCGGTCGCCTCTTCGGTCGCCGTATCAGCCTCGTTATCGGCGTCGGCTTGCGCGGCGGCAAACTCAGCAAGATCGGTCGCCGTCTCCACGTTCGGGGCGGCGGCTTCTGTGTCGCTCTCTGCCTCAGCGATAGCCTCGTCTTTGATTTTACCCTTGGATTTCGCCCGCGCTTCGACTTTTTCAGCCAACTCCTTTAAGATCGAGTCGCGCTCAGCATCACTATAGGCATAATGTTTTTCACGACCAACCGAGATCTTATACAACGGTGGCTGGGCGATATAGATATGCCCCGCATCAACCACTTCTTGCATGTGGCGGAAAAAGAAAGTCAGCAAGAGAGTACGAATGTGAGC
Organism: Candidatus Saccharimonadota bacterium; assembly: GCA_046350755.1. Taxonomy (GTDB): domain Bacteria; phylum Patescibacteriota; class Saccharimonadia; order CAILAD01; genus CAZDEK01. Next base: position 56,046 of record JAXLZV010000002.1, read on the forward strand.
CCCATCAACGTCGGCGTCGGTCGCGATAATAATCCGATCGTAGCGCAACTTCTCAAGCTCAAAATTTTCGGCAATACCGGTCCCCATAGCGATGATCAGATTCTTGACTTCGTTACTAGACAGCATCTTATCCAACCGAGCTCGTTCGACATTTAAAATCTTACCTCGGAGTGGCAAAATCGCTTGAAATTCTCGATCACGACCCTGCTTAGCGGTACCACCAGCCGAGTCTCCCTCGACGATGAAGAGCTCTGAGCGCGAAGCATCTTTCGAGCTGCAGTCAGCCAACTTACCTGGAAGCGTCATGCCCTCGAGCGCTCCCTTGCGGATAACGGTATCACGAGCCGCACGCGCCGCTAGACGAGCGCGAGCTGACAGCGCTGCCTTGCCGACAATCTTCTTACCTTCGGTCGGATTTTCTTCGAGATAATAGGACAAATACTCGGATAGCACATTATCAACGATGCCACGAATTTCTGGGTTACCCAGCTTCCCCTTGGTCTGCCCCTCAAACTGCGGATCTGGCAGTTTGACTGAGACAATCGCCGTCAGACCTTCTCGAACATCATCTCCCGTCAGCGATTCTTCCTTTTCTTTAATCAGGCCATTTTTTCGCGCGTAATCATTGACGACCCGAGTCAGTGCCGTGCGAAAACCAGTCAGGTGAGTGCCGCCTTCGGGGTTATGGATGTTGTTGGCAAAACTCTTCACTTGCTCATTAAAGCTGTCGCAATACTGGATAGCGACCTCAACGGTCACGTCGCCGTTCTGTTTCTCAACATAAAACGTCGGCGTATTGATTGCTTCCTTACCTTTATTAAGATGCTCAACATAAGAGCGGATGCCGCCTTCAAAGTAGAAGCCGTAGGAACGATTTTCGACTTCGTCAGTAAGTTGCACCTGAACGCTTTTCGTCAGATAGGCTTGATGACGCAAGTAGTCGAGAATCGTATTGTAATTAAAATTTGTCGTCTCAAAGATCGAGTCATCGGCCTTGAAGCGAATCGTTGTACCGGTCTGATCGGTCTTGCCGGTGACCTTGATGTCGCTGGTTGGTACGCCATTCTTATAAGTCTGCTCATGAATCTTGCCGTCCTTATAGACCGTCGCTACTAGATCGGTCGCCAGAGCGTTCACTACCGACACACCAACGCCGTGCAAACCACCGGAGACTTTATAACCACCGCCACCAAACTTACCGCCAGCATGCAAGACTGTCAGCACCGTCTCCAATGCCGACTTACCGGTCGACTTCACTTTATCCACAGGAATACCTCGACCGTTGTCTGACACCCGAACCCAACCGTCAGGCTCCAGCGCCACATCAACGCGAGTAGCTGCACCAGCCAGAGCTTCGTCGATTGAGTTATTCACCAACTCCCAGACTAAGTGATGGAGTCCTTCAATACCGGTCCCACCGATGTACATGCCGGGCCGTTTTCGAACCGGCTCCAGGCCCTCCAGAACTTGAATTTGCTCGGCCGTATATTGCTGACTGGCGGTTGGTTTAGCAGCCACGAGCGTGCGGGCCCCTACGTGAGTTCAATTGCTTCATTACACTCATTATATCTGATTTTCAGGTCACGGGGCAAGTCTTACTAGTCGCGACGAATGCGTACGTAAACGAGGTTTGATCCATCCTTAGCTGAAACTGAATTACCTAAGATGGTGCCGTCTGTCGGGGTGGTTGTCGATTGAGCCGCACCGGCAGTCGCCGACGTAACGACCGGATCACCGATATTCGTTGGCGTAGCATTAGCCCCAAAATTCACCTGGACGATACCGCCGATCGCTGTGGTACAAGTCGTTGAGTTTGGCTTGGTGACCACTACTCCAGCGACGCGATTTGAGTTGGCGGTCGCCGTCCGAGCAACTGTATCGGCCCCGTTGAATTCGACGATATCATTAGCCGCCTCGGTGGAAGTACAGACAAAATCCCGCAAAATAGCCGTCCGCGATATCGAAGTCTGAGGCCAGCGGATATTAAAGCCCGACGAACTTGAGCCGAGCGTAATGACGGCGGCCGTCGTATCGATATTAAACATGCTCGTCCCGGCAGTATTCTGGACCAGTAGCGCTGCTGCTGAGTTGGTTTGATTTTTGAAAGTCGTCGCGCCTCCATCAGCGATCGTCATGACGTTATCATTGGCGACCGATGTATCGGTGACCTGCATGAGATTTTGACCAACGGTAGCACCACGCACATCGAGCTTTGCGTTCGTCGTGTTATAGGTCCCCCCTGTATTCACCCCCATACGGCCGTTAAAATACAAGTCAAAATTCACGACCCGCGTGCCGCTACTATCATCAACGACTACCGATCGATCTGACCAGTTGTCATTGGTTCGGATTACTGTGTCGCCATCGACGGAAATTTTATCAAGCACACTCAAACCAGCGGCGAATTGAGCCTGTCCACTGGCCTGCAGATTACCCTTAACCGTTATATTTCCAGCTAGGAGCGAACCACCCGAGCTGGCCCCATTGAGAGTCACGTCACCGTTTGGATTTTCACTGGCCATTGTGCCGCCCGTACCGGCACCAATTAAATCCAGATTGCCATTGAGTCGAGCCTTCGCCAGCTCGGCATAATATACAGAGTTTATTGTCGCATTTGCACTATTGATACCCCCAAGCCAGTACAATCGCCCATTCGCGATAAATCCACCACCATTTGTTGCTGCCACCGGCATGGTAGTCACCGAAGTGGTCCAGCTACCCAAGGTACCATCAGGGTTGAGCTTGGCATAGATAATCGAATTGAGCGTGTTTGTGCCATCATTCCCGCCCCAGACATAGAGGTAACCATTAGCCACCCCACTGGCGTGGTATTTACGTCCGGCGGGCAAAGCAGTAGTCGTACTCCAGGCGCCAGCCCCACCCGTACCATTGATCTTGGCATAATAGACAGTGGTCTGAACTGATGTGCCACCCTGGCCGCTATAGCCGCCAATGACGTAGATATAACCATTCGTGATAAGCGACGAATGACCAGCCCGACCGGCTGGCAAAGCCGAGGCGCCATTATTGAATGCCCACGAACCACCCGCATTATTCCCCTGCCACAGATTTGGCTTGGCCGTATACTGATTCACATATGTCATCGGAAACCCAGATATCGTATCGGTAACGCCACCGGTGTAATAGAGATTTCCATTATCATCCGTCGCCATGGCTCCTTCGGTAGCTTGCCCACTCGACATCGAAACATTGGCTGTATAGGCAGTCAGGCTGCCATCGGCTTTCATGCGTACAAATTCCGAGCCATTATGCATATTGGTAGGGCCATTTGAAGCTGGCCCCGTACCATTAAAGCGAAAGCCACCAACCGAGATAAACCCACCCTGCACATAGGCTAGCCCCATGTAGGCTCGGGTGCTCCAGGAGCCACCATCAAGAATATTTCCAATCGCCGTCCAGCTCCCGACCGACCCGTCAGCGTTGACGGTAGCACGAGCGATTTCACTTTCCAGCGTAAACACAGTCTTCGATGCTTGCTGCGTACCACCAAAACGGTATATATAACCATTCACATAAGCATAACTAGCATCACGCAACGACTTATTCATATTGGTGGCGTTCGTGTACCAGCCGCGAATCTCACCCACGGCCGCCGCATTAAAGCTCAATTGTGGAGTAGCATTACTCGCGCTGGTTCCAGTCTGAACATTTAAGATGCTGGCTCCGCTGGTGTTGAGGATTCTCATCGCTGTCGTCGTGTTGACAGACGGCTGAATACGAACATCACCAGTATCGGCAACTGAAAACACTTCCGTGCCAGAATTCTGAATAACCAACGACTTGCCGGTACCAGTATTATCGATGACGAGCGGGTTCGACGCACCACTGGCCGTCACGCCAAGCCGAGCCCCTAAAGCACCGCCATTAATATCGACATTGCGATTCAGCGAATCGACATTGAGCAACGGTGAAGAAACAGGATCTCTAACCTGAAAAGCCGTGACCGAGTTCGTCGTTGGCGAAAAGAGCGTTGTGCCATCAGCCGCCACCTGCAATACCGTGCCAAGCGCATTTTTAAGCTGCAAAAGATCACCCGTGCCAGCTTGGTTCACCACAACCTGCTCTCTCCCAAGATCATTTGTATCTGAGCGAACCATAAGCGCCGCCGTACCACCAGTGTTTGAGCGCAAACCTTCATCAATCGTAGCCGCTTGGTTGAGCGTATCTAGCCGAAATATCGGCCGGCCAGCCGCTATGCCATTTGCGATAACTGTCAACCCAGTCGCACTGTTGGTCGTAGTGCGAGTCAGTATATTTCCGGTTGCCCCGACTGATAAGAGGGTCCTGGCGCTGGAGTCAACTACTTTCAGTATATCGGCAGTTTGTCCGCTCCTTCCTGCCACCTTCGCGACCACCGCACTGGCACTCGAGTTCATAAGGGCAAAGTTGGCATTCGCCTGTAAACTCGTTGAATTGATAATATAATCATTACTCAACGAAGCAGCCGAACAGCCAGTTATCGAGCAGACAGTCGCGCCACCTATCTTATAGGTCGAGCCACTGGCGATATTCATGACATTACCGAGCGACAAATCTAGCGTATAGCTGGGATTCGACGACGTAAGTACATCGATGCCGACGCGGTTATTGAGCGTATCAACCTTAAAGATATCGACCGCCGGACCAAAAAATCCGGGGTTATTATAAGCAACTACCAGCGCATTCGTAGCATTAGCAGGTTTCATCAATGTATCGCCTTGGATATTGACTACACCACTCGGATCCACCTGAAAAACCGCTACACCAGTCTCATCCTCGATCTGCAGCAAATTCGCTGTCTGGGCATTTACCGCCTGAACGTGCCCAACAACCGTTGAGAAACCAGCGGACTGCATCGCGATATTTGCCGCAGTCTGCATAACAATGCCATTCTGAATGTAGTTGGCGTTACCATCTTGGATCGCACAGGTCAGCGTGCCACAAATCTGGACGCCGGCGATCAGCAGACTTGAAGATGGCGGCTCCACGTTAATGTCGCCGTTGATGTCCAAGCGATAATTCTGCGGTATTGAAGCTGTCGGATAGCCAATCGCCACTTGCTCATTCACCGTATTGACATTGAATAGCGCGGTTGCGCCAGCACTATTTTGCACCTGCAAGGCGGCTACATCATCACTACCTGGCTGAAAGAGATTAGTATTGGCATTTTCGAAAACCACATTCGCACTCAGCCGCCCATCATCCACTGTCCCAGTGGCCAGGCTGGAGGCATTCAAACTCGTCAGATTCGAACCATTCAGTACCGGGAGATAGCCAAGGCCATTGAGCTGGACGAGTTGGGCAGCGCCATTGAAGATATTGCCTTGGACAGTGACATTCGCACTCAACCGAGCATCAGCTAGGGTACCCGAGGTTAAGGCACTGGCATTGAGGTTGGTGAGTAGTGAACCATTGACGGCTGGTAGAGCTCCTGAGCCATTGAGTTGGACGAGTTGGTTGGCGTTGTTGAAGGTATTGCCCTGAAGAGTGGCGATCGCCCCATCGAGATCGATGTTGACCGAGCTACCGGAACCCCCACCGGTGAGACCAGAGCCAACGGTAATGGTGCCAATGCCCGAGCCACCACCAACTGAACTAATGGTGATGGCAGTACCGGAGGCTGAGACAGTCACATTAGTACCACCCACGATGTCGAGATTGCCACCGTTGTTGACGAGACCATTGATGGAGCTGACAACATTACCCTGGAGAGAGGAGAGGGAGATGGATTGACCGAGCCGGGTGACATTGGCACTCAGACGAGCGTCATCGACGGTACCGGTCGTCAGGGCGCTAGCGTTGAGGTTAGTTAAGCGAGCACCGTTACCGACGAAGGCACCAGCACCGAGGGTGCCGGTGATGTTGGCATTGCCAGCTTGCGGTGAACCGGGGAAGGTGGACTGGAGAGTGATCTTGTTGGTGAGGGTGGCGGCGAGGTTGTCCACGCCCTGACTGGAAAGCGCCAGATTACCACCGACTACAAAGTCACCATTAACGGCGAGTTGGGAGGTTTGATTCAGTGGCGTCGTGCTATTACTAACGGTCTGCGTCTGCGTCCCATCAGGTGCTTTTTGGATGCCAAAAAAGTCGGCTGGCTGCCGCACGAAACGACTGGCATAGAATCGATTGATCGCCAGACCAATGCCAGCTGCCATAACTACCGCCAGACCAATGACCGGTAACGTATATGCCAGTCGCCGACGCTTCGATATTTTCTTATGATGTCGCCGACGCTTGACCTCCCCCTCCAGGGCGGCGAGTGAACCAGCTGATGAGAAAGAGCCGCTATCGGCCTCAGCGTTTAAGCTCGGTGATGTTGACTGTGGATCGCGCTCCATCCCCCTACCTCAACCTAATCCACACCAGATTTGAGCCATCTTTCGTCGACAGTGAGTTGCCGAGCATGGCGCCGGTAGTCGGCGTCGTCGTCGATTGAGCCGCTCCACTGACAGTTGAAGTCACCACCGGATCCCCAATCGTTGCCGGCGCACCGTTACTCGAGAACCATACGGCCACCACGCCGGCGATCGCCGTGGTACAGGTCGTTGTACCTGGCTTGTTCGTCACCACGCCAGCTACCCGATTGGAGTTAGCTGTCGTAGTACGCGCCACGGTGTTGGCCGCACTAAAGACGACAATATCATTGACCGCTTCGGATACGGTACAAGTGAAGTCGCGGGTAATTGCATTCTGGACCTGGCCAACTCCAGCAAACTTGATATCAGTAGCAAATGCCGAAGTACCCAGCACGACTCTTGAAGCCGAGGTATCAACGGTAAACAGACTGTTGCCAGCGGCATTTTGCACCGCAAAAGCAGCTCCAGAGTTGGTTTGATTACGAAATGTCGTTGCACCACCATCGGCAATCGTCAATACATTTTGGGCAGTCGCAGTCGAATCAGTAATTTGCAAGATATTCACGCCAGCCAGATTCGAAACCACCGTTAATACAGCAGTTTGAGTAGCCGTTCCAATAGAAACCGCCTTATTCGCCGCATCGACATTAAAGACCGTAGCGCCACTTGAGTCCTGAACTTGCAACGTATTCGTACTGCTAGCACTCGTCGCCCGGAACGCAGCATCACCCTGCACCTGGAAGAGATTGCGCACCACTGCACCTCCGGCTAACTGCGCATTACCCGAGACCTGTAAGCGCCCGGCAGCAGAAACATTCCCCGCGTTCACCGACCCACCACTATCGCCCGCACCAGCCACCATCGTGCCGTTTGAAATCCCAATCAGATCGAGTGTGCCGCCGAGCTGCGTTCGAGCACCGGTCATCGTCGTGATCGTGTTTGAATAAATGCCATTTTTCAGGCCGAATACAAAGTTCGCATAGCCGTTGTAAACCACAACCGGTGTTCTCCCTAATGCTTGCGTAAGCGCCGGTGCCGATGTATTCCAGCTGGTGATCGTGCCACTAGCAGAAAGCTGAGCGTAGTAGATATCAACCGATGAACCACCTGCGAAATAGATATAGCCGTTCAGCACAAAGGCGCTACCCTGTGACCGGGCAACCGGCAAACTGGTAGTAGTCACTCCAGCGCCAAGCGTGCCATCAGTATTGGTCGCAAAAGTATAGACTGACGACTGAGGGGTACCGCCACCGTCTTGACCACCCATCACAACGAGATAGCCATCAACCACGACCGTCTGGGGGTATAAACGGGCAACTGATCCCGGTAAAGTCGCGGCAGTTACGAATGAACCGAGTGAGCCATCGGCGTTGATCTTCGCTCCGTAGATCAGATTATGGTTCGCACCACCACCAGTCGCTATATAGAGATAACCGTTGGCTACGACCATATTGCCCGAGGGATGAATATCGTTATTTGGAATGGTCGCTGACGCCGTGGTCCAGCTAGTAATACTGCCATCATTATTAGGGCGGGTGTAATAGACCGCGCTGGTATTATATTGCGCTACGTAAATCCGGCCGTTATAGACGACCGCGCCAGCATTTTGGCTACCAGCTCCTGGCAGCACGGTTGTCGTGCTAAACGTGCCGGTCGTGCCATTACCATTCAGGACGGCGTATTGCACGGTGGTGCTATCAGCTGGCGCTGAGGTTTGGCCACCAATGTGATACAGATAACCATTCAGGGTGACCGCCGCCCCACCCGCGCGCGCTAAGGCCCCCGACGGCGAACTAGTTGTTTCGGTTGAGAGATCGCCGATAAGTGAGCCGTTAAAAATCAGACTTGGGGTGGAATTCGCCGCACCATTGCCCGTTGCTAACTGAAGAACTGAACCGCTAGCTGAATTAAAAACACCAAGCGCGGTCGACGAGTTAGCTGAATTTTGTATGCTCAGCTCTCCAGAGTCAAAAACTGCCAATACAGGTGCACCATTCTTTTGAATCACTAACGAGTCGCCGACGCCAGTGTTGTTGATCATCGCACCAACCGTACTACCACTCGTAGTCACACCAAGCTTCGCGGCTAACGTTCCGCCACCGAGATTAATGCGATTATTTGTCGAATCGACGTTCAAAATCGTATTTGATGCCGCGTCCTGGATGCGAAAAGCCGTCGTCGAACCACTTACAGCCTGAAAAGTAGCACTGCCTCCCGCACTAATTGCAACTACATCGATACCGCTCACATTATGCGTCAAGCGCATGAGATTACCTGTACTATTTGAGTTCACTTCAAAAGCCGTCTGCGTACCAGAAGCCTCGACGTTGAGCACACCACTAGTAGTTGTACCGTTATCCCCGAAAGTAGTACGACCATTGACGGTATCGACCCGCAATGCTTCGGTCACTCCATCGCTCCGCAAAACTCGAAGGGCGGTTGTACTGTCGACAGACGGCTGGACTTTGAGATCGCCGGTAGCGGTCACCGTCAACAACCTCGTAAATCCAGGCTGATCGAGAACCTGGAAAATATCCGCAGTCTGCCCAGCAGTGCCGGCAATCGAAGCTGTAATATTTGCTGCATCGGCCGATTGAATAGCAAAGTTCGCAGTTTGGAATGAGGTCCCATTCTGGATATAATTTCCGGATCCACCAGCCACCAAACAGCCGCTGGCGTCACAAATCGTGGTGCCACCAATCCGATAGGCTCCGCCGGATGCCAGATTGGTGTCGCCGTTAACGTCCAGATTGCCACCTGGCGTAGCGCCGGGAGCATAACCAATCAAGACTGCGCCCGCTTGAGTATCAACACGTAGAGTGTTGATCGTGCCAGTTACGTTCTGTACGACCAGCGCTGTGGCTGAGTATTCCGGTCGTATCAGCGTATTCCCCTGAATCGTCGTGGCACCTGTCGGGCCAACACTAAACACCTCACCACCGAGTGAGTCATCAAGCTGTAGTAGATTTGCCGTTTGACCAACTGCCCCACGAATTCGGGCGGCGATATAGCCAGGGTCAGCCGACTGGATGTAAAAGTTGGCCGAGGCCTGAATACTGGCGGAGTTCTGGATATAATCCGACGAACCTGCCGACGGCGCACAACCACCTGACGTACAAATCGCCACTCCACCGATCCGGTAGGCACTACCGGCCGCCAAATTCACATCGCCATTCACATCTAGCGTATAGCCCGGTGGCACTGCGGTCCCGAAGCCGATACCAACTCGGCTATTGGACGTGTCGATGCGCAACACATCAGTCGTGCCAGCCGCGTTCTGTACCCTCAAGACTGCGTTCGAGTTAGCCGTTGGTTTGAAAATATTTTGCGTGTCTTTCAAGGCGACATTTGTGCTGAGGCGAGCATCGGCAACTGTCCCGCTGGTGAGCTCACTAGCATTCAAACTCGTCAGATTCGAACCATTCAGTACCGGGAGATAGCCAAGGCCATTGAGCTGGACGAGTTGGGCAGCGCCATTGAAGATATTGCCTTGGACAGTGACATTCGCACTCAACCGAGCATCAGCTAGGGTACCCGAGGTTAAGGCACTGGCATTGAGGTTGGTGAGTAGTGAACCATTGACGGCTGGTAGAGCTCCTGAGCCATTGAGTTGGACGAGTTGGTTGGCGTTGTTGAAGGTATTGCCCTGAAGAGTGGCGATCGCCCCATCGAGATCGATGTTGACCGAGCTACCGGAACCCCCACCGGTGAGACCAGAGCCAACGGTAATGGTGCCAATGCCCGAGCCACCACCAACTGAACTAATGGTGATGGCAGTACCGGAGGCTGAGACAGTCACATTAGTACCACCCACGATGTCGAGATTGCCACCGTTGTTGACGAGACCATTGATGGAGCTGACAACATTACCCTGGAGAGAGGAGAGGGAGATGGATTGACCGAGCCGGGTGACATTGGCACTCAGACGAGCGTCATCGACGGTACCGGTCGTCAGGGCGCTAGCGTTGAGGTTAGTTAAGCGAGCACCGTTACCGACGAAGGCACCAGCACCGAGGGTGCCGGTGATGTTGGCATTGCCAGCTTGCGGTGAACCGGGGAAGGTGGACTGGAGAGTGATCTTGTTGGTGAGGGTGGCGGCGAGGTTGCTGATCGCCTCAGGAGATAATGACAAAATACCAGCAATCGAGACATCACCATTGACGGCCAACTGTGAAGTATTACTTGGGATTGCCAGTGGCGAACTCCCCTTCTCCAGGCCAACACTCGAGACCGGAAAACTATCCGGGTTGAGAGTCTCGCCACCTCGCCCGCGCAACCAAAAAACGCTCCCGCCAATCAGGGCCACAAGCGAGATGAGTCCAAGCGCTATGCCAACACGGCGAAAGATTTTTCGACCTCGCAGCTTCGTCACAGCGCCCGAAGGCTGCGGTGTCGCGGTAGCCGCTAGATCAACAAATTCCGCCGCTTCGCGCGTCGGCGTGCGGTTCAGACTGGTCTCTGATACTGGATCGATTCCGGGTTGGTTTGGATTCATATATTACGTCAACACAAGCAACAAACTTTCACCCATTTCGGGTGCTTGTATCATTTTACCTGGCCAACAGATAGAAGCACAAGGGGTTTCTATCAGCTTATGCTAAATATTCGCAAATACCGTAACCGTATTGTCTGAAACCCGCAAAATACCGTGCTCAAGTACAAACGTCCGCGTGTCGACGCTCGTCAGAATCTTCACTTCGCCGCTGGTTAACAGCGTCATAAAATTCGTGTGATCCGGCAAGACATCGAAGCTCCCGAGCTCGTTCGAAGCCGACAAAGCCCTGGCCTTACCCTCATACATGACTTCGAAGGGCGAAAAAAGCTTGACCGTCAGCTCGCTGGCACTCTGAAACGGATCGCTCATCCAGTCAAAATCTCCTCAACTCCGGAGAGCATTTTCTCGCGATCGACAAATTGGCCCTTTTGACCGTTCAGGTTTTCAGTCACAAACATCGACTGAGCAAAGTAGCGCTTGAGTTCTTTGGCCTTGTTATAGGCCTCCCGATCAGCCATCGATAACTCGGCTTCCCCGATGATGGCGATGATATTTTGTAAGCTCTCATACTTTTCCAGGATTTGCTGCACTTGGCGCGAAAGCAAATAGTGCCGCTCGCCGACAATCTCTGGCGACAAGAGAGAGGAGCGAGTTGCCAAAAGATCGACTGCCGGAAGTATTCCTGACTCAAATACTTTACGCGACAGCACGATCACACTGTCGAGCTGCTGAGAAATCTCTACCACCGCCGGATCCGACAAGTCATCAGCTGGGATATAGATCGATTGCACACTGGTAATCGAGCCGTTTTTTGTCGAGTTGAGCCGCTCTTCCAAACGATGAAGCTCTGAGAACAAAGCCGGTTGGTAACCGCCCTCAGACGGCGTCTCGGACAACATAGTGGAAAGCTCGTTATTCGCCTGCACATAGCGATAAATATTATCAACGAAAAACAAGACGTCACTCTTCATCTCATCGCGTAAATACTCAGCGCTAGCAGCGGCCGTCATACCGACCAACGATCGCATACCGGCGTTTTCATTCATTTGTCCAAGAAACATGACGGTGTTTTTCAGCAGGTCGGCCTTGAGTAAGGTGTCGCGCAGCTCATGTCCCTCACGAATGCGCTCACCAATGCCGACAAAAAAACTAGTAGCCGCTTTTGAAGACGAAATATTATGTATCAGCTCAGTCGTCAACACGGTCTTACCAACACCGGCACCGCCAATAATGCCAATCTTGCGACCCTTCACAAATGGCGCGAAGAAATCTATCACCTTAATGCCGGTAACTAAGACATCGGTAGTCGCCGAGCGATAGGTTGGCGGTGGTGTCTCCCGATAAATCGGCACCGCAACTGCAGCTGGAGCGGGCTCTCCATCAAGCGGTCGCCCGAGAGCGTCAAATACCCGACCAAAAGTCGCCGGTCCCGCTGGCGCTGCCAAGGCGTGTCCGGTAGCTACCACTGACTGACGCACCGCCATACCGGAAGCACCAGAGATATTCACATAGCGCGCCGTTTGACGATCGAGATACTCGCGCCATACTAAGATAGCCTCTGGCCGGCCCTGCATTGCTAGCACCTCACCTGGTTTAGGCCGTTCATCACCAAAGCGAATCGTGACCACCAGCCCACTCACCGCCAGGATTTGACCACAGATTTTTTCGGTCACCTTAGTCATCGCGCACCTCGCATAGCGTAAACAATTTCATGGGCCGCCTCATCACGTTCCCGTCGACGCGCTGCTAAATATCGCATACGGGTTTCTTGCTGGGCGTCAGTCGCCCGCGAATTTGCGGTTAACATAGCCGTAAAGCGAGCTGCAAACTGCGCCAGCTGTGATTCGAATATCAATTGCGTCATGGTAATACTGAGCATAACATTTTCGAGATAGGCTATGACCTCCTCTTGAGTTGGCTCAAATAAATATTCATTGGCAATGATCAAATTTTCCGTTTTTGCCGTACTATCTGGAAGCTCACTTTCTATTCGTTGGGTTTCAAGTACTAGCTCAATACGGGCGGGACGCTGTAAGGTTAATGTCTGGAACTCCTGATAATACACATAGGTACGGCGATATTTTTGGGCGACTTCAACAATCGGACTCGTATCGATTGGCTTGGTGATATCAGGTTGCCCAAAAGCCCGCACCGGTCGAATGCCCCGCACCGACAGCAACGCTGAACCATGCGCCCCAATGGTGATAATGTCGGTCGTACTAGCGGTATAGTCCTTTACTACCTGCCGAACAATCTGGTCATCGATCTCACCGCTTAAGCCACCGGTTGAAGTCAGAACAATGTAGAGATCACGATTAATCGATGGTGAGCGGACGGTATCCTTTTCAACCCGCAAGCCTTGATAGATTGCATACAGCTGCTGAAAGAATTCCTTCGAGAGTAGCACGCGATCCTTAATCTGCCGAATTCGATAACTGGCAATCCCTTCCAGAGCTTCAGACAACTCACCGATCACTCGATACTGCTCGTACTCCTGCTGTAAGTCCTTTAAGCTACTCATGACTGCTCCGTCCCCTGTGGCGTAGAACTAGGCGGGGTTGGCTGAACGGCATCGGCAAAGATATTTGAGGCAAGCTCGAAAGGATCGGTCTCGGGATTACCTTCGGCGATATCTTTGACAACTGACTTAAGCCAACTGACCGAGTAATCCGATTGATTAGTTACACTAAAGGCGGTTTGGAGCATGATTTGTTGCTCGCGCAGGGTATAGAGCTCGTCCGGTGTTTGATTAAAAAGTGAATACAAAATCCCGCTGAGCTGCAAATCCGTGCGCATATCGTTTGATAATTCGGTACCAAAGTGAGCGAACTGACCAGCCTGACGAGCCCGTGCCAAGACCTGGCTGACCCGACTTGCGATTTCCTTATGAGCGTGCGATTGAGCCCGTCCACCAACACGCGATACTGACAGACCGACATTCACAGCCGGTCGCGTGCCTTGATACATCGTCGCAACATCAAACACAATTTGACCATCAGTCATCGATATCAAACTAGTTGAAAGGTAGCCGGTGATATCATCATTGGGCGTAACCGCCAGCGGCAGAGCCGTCAGACTTTTGCCGTTAGATGATAATTTTCCAGCCCGCTCCAATAATGAGGAGTGCGTGTAGAACATATCGCCCGGAAATGACTCACGGCCAGGGTTAGCGCCCAGTACCAGCGAGATCTCACGCCACACCTTAGCGTGGGATGAAAAATCATCATAAATAATTACCGTGTCCTGCCCGCCTTGCCAGAGCTCTTCAGCCAAGGCGCAGCCGGCGTACGGCGCTAGATACTGCAGCATTACTGAGTCAAAAACATCCGCGATAACCAATGCCACCTTATCACGCACACCAGCCGCCTCGAGCCGCAGAATCAGCTGATCGATATCAGTCCGACGCTTGGCGATCAACACCAAGACGACCGCTCGACCAGCCCGCGCCTGATTAATCGTCAACTGAGTCGCAAAGGTAGTTTTGCCAGATTTTGCATCACCCATGATGGCTATCCTTTGACCAAGCACAATCGGGAAAAGCGTATCTACGATCGTTACCCCAGTCTCAAGCTGCTCATTGAGTATAGCGCGCTCTGAAAAAGTCGGAGCTGGACCAAAAACTGGTCGATGTTGTTTCGCCAGCACCGGCGACTTGGCATCGAGTGGGCGCATTAATGGATTCACCATCCGCCCCAATAACTTAGCCGTCACCGGGACCGTTAGCTCGTCAGCCTTGGCGACGACCAAACAACCGATGTGCACACCTTCCGAATCAATCGTGAGGATTAGAGCCGTGTCATCATCCAACTCACGCACCAGGCCGGTCTCACCCGTCTCAAAAACAACCTGTCCACCAACCGCGACCCCTACTAAACCCCGTACCGTCACGGCAAATCGTCGCACGCCGATCACTTCACCAGTCGGCTGACCAGCGGCTGAAAGCGCTGCGAACTCTGAGACGGCTTTAACCACGCAACAGCTCCGTCGCACGATCAGTATGCAGAGCCAGCGCCTTCGCGAGACTCATATCATAGACATGCTTACCCGTACGCAAACGCAAACCACCAATCAGTGAGCGCTGAACATGAATCCGAATCAGTATATTGGCATCAAGTGTTGTCCTGAGCCAGTGCACCAGTGAGGTCGTTAACTCATCACTGGGAGTGCGCGCCAGCTCAATTTCAAATACTGTCGCCGAACGAGCAAAATCATCAATCGCTCGAGCCGCTGCTTCGGCGCCAAGTTGCTCCGATAGACCCGCTAACCAGCGCTGCGTATCAGCATCAAAATCATCCAACGATGAGCCTTTAGCCGATGTTGAATCGGCCAAGCGCTCAAGGGCCAATCGACACGCCTCCAATTGGGCTAAAGTATGGACGCCCAGCGGCAACTGCATAGCCTGATTAGGCACGTTTAATATCCTCCAGGAGTTGCGGTTTGATACTCTCCAGTTGCTGCAAGATCAGCGCCTGTTGATCAGACAGATCCAAGCCGCTCGCAACTGTCGCCATGTAGTCAGCAAACAATTCACCTAATGCTGCATCGACCCGACTCAAAGCCGCAGCTTTACGCTCGTCAACCAAGGCTTGGACGGCCTGATCAGCTTGCTCAGCGTGCGCAGCAATCATTTGATCGATCGTCGCTAAACGAGTTTTGAGTTGAGCCACTGACTGGTCCAGCGCCGCGGTATAGCCCGTAGTGGTTGTCTGCATGAGCCCATTGATGGTGCTCGCTAACTGGGCGTCTGGATCGCCGACCTGCTGCTTGAGCTTAGCCAATAAATCATTGCTCGTCTTTGTCAGTTCTGACTCAAAGCGTTTAAGCTCGCGCACCATCGAGGCTTCGTACTGCCGGCTTGCCTCTTCGTGCAACTTGGCCAGCTGATCTTTCGTCAATGGTGAGTCGTGCTTCACCTTAGCACGGCGGTTTTCGAGCGTCTGTAAACGAACCCCAAGCCAGACCATGACCAGGAGGATGAGGACCGAGAGCCCGATGAGCAATAACAATAACGACACAATATCCATATCTATCTCCCTATTATGATATACGCCACGACAATACTCACCACCATCAGCGCCACAACTATTAATATAACCTGGGTTAAACTCCGACGGATCACTCGATGTGAGAGGGGATTACGGCCGAGTGAGTTCATACTGGCGCTAACCGACGAAAACAACACAATCCCCGACACCAAGACCGCGATGGCTAACACCATGGCGGCAATCACAGCGTTTGAAGCTGATACCTGCTTCCCCGCAATCTGTCCTCCGAGAGTTTTGAGGTTTTCCACAAAGGCGTTCTGCAGCCCAGTCGGACCCGACCAGTCGGCAATCTCAATGGTTAACGCCACCTGACCAATCCCAACTTCAGTTGGCTTGCCCTGCGCATCATTAACGGTCCGTATCTGCGCCCCATTGGTAGACCGCGTGAAGTTGGCCAGCGCCCGGCCAATCACCTTGCCAGAGCCCTTCGCCTTCATCGCAAAGCCCTCAATCGGCGAGGCTGTCAGCTGATCGCCAACTGCAATATCACCATTGATTGTCGACACGTTGATCGACACCGC
Organism: Candidatus Saccharimonadota bacterium; assembly: GCA_046350755.1. GTDB lineage: Bacteria > Patescibacteriota > Saccharimonadia > CAILAD01 > CAZDEK01. The sequence goes on from JAXLZV010000002.1 coordinate 72,463, forward strand.
ACCACTGGTTGCAACTTGGACATTCGTACCGCTGCCGCTGGTCGAATAGCTGACAAATGATTCATCTTTAGCCACCACGACACCAGCTAGGGCAGTTCGATTCTGAGGCGTGGCGGGTACGACCTTCTGACTATCTCCACTATCTCTAGACACCACCGTTCCGGCACTATAATTCTCGTTGGCCGAATAAGATTGCGCAACAACAGCATCAGCCGCTCGTCCACTCGTTGTCCAAGCGAAAAAGACTACGGCTGCGAGTACTGCCCACAGGGTAAATTTCTGGACTCGACTCCACATAATGCTTATGTTCTATTCTACCAGAATAGCTTAGCTTGATGGGGTATCGCGATGGCGAAAACGGAAGATAATTTTCTCGACTAAAAAGCCGATACAGCCACCGACCAAGAGCCCGACTAAAAATTCGGAGCCCGAGAGCCGAAAGCCCATCGCTCGCGCTACCACATAGAGAAACCCGCCAAACAGCAGGCCGCCAATTAATCCGCCCCAGAGAAAACTTGGTCGATAGATCGTCTCTTCGAGCAATTCACTAACTGCCTCGACAGGTTTAGCGTGAATGAGCCTTGAAAACGTCCGCTGAGCTGGCGACAGCTGGTGTCGAACTTGAGACATAGTCTTCACAAAAACCGCATCGCGTTCACGTCGCGAGATAACCTTCGGCTCGCCTTTTTCGGCGGGTTGTTCACTGGCTCGCTCCCGATCACCCGGGCGTGGCTCCTGCTCGGTCGCCTTCAGCTTATCGCGGGCCACTTCGACTGAGTGCTCACGCTCAGCCCGACTCTGCTTCTGCACTTCAGCCCGCTGCTGATGCTCAGGGTTGAGCTTCAACTTCTCATGACTCGTCGCAGCTGACTTCTCCGGATTATGTGGCTGTTTTTCAACCATGGTTTTCTCCTCCTTCAGTGGTAGCCAAGATACTCAGTTCTTTGCGGATCAAGCGGTTGCGCAGGAGGATAAACACCATCCCACTCGTAAACAGGGCTAAACCGGTATTGGCCACCCCAGGGCCTGTTGCCGGCAGACTAGTCGAAACTTTTTCAATTTGCTTGGCTGGCGGAACAGCTAGAAGAATCTCAATTCGATTACCGTAGAAAATATTCTCCATCTTCAGATCAAAGCTATCGCGATCACTAGCCCCAACGGGTGTGGTTGGAATTGGATTTTTCACTTTGACAATAAACTGTTGTGTAGCCTGCTCGCCTGGTTTAATGTCCTGCTTGTTCCACACCAAAGTCTTCTGCGTCAGCTTGTCTTGACCCGGGATAGTCTTCTCGACTAAGCGCGCCCCACCCAGGTCGATCACATCGGCATAATCAAGAATATCGGCGATATTTTCTTCAAACACAAAGTCCTCGAATGTGCCCGTCCCTGAGTTGTGTACAGCGATGGTGTAGCGAATTTCATTGCCACCCGCAACCGTTGTCCCAGCAGCGTTGGTGGGCTGGTTATTCTTATCTTTCACGCTTAAATTCACGGCCTGCTTGATGTAGCTCAGGTTTGGACTGGTTAAATCTAGCTTTTGCTCACAAGCCGTGGAAAAATTCGTTATTCCGGCCGAGGTGGAAACCCGGACCCGCGCCGTGAACATCCCCGGCTTCTTGTAGGTATGGGTTACCCTGGCATCTTTGGTCTCTAAGGTTGTCCCATCACCAAAGTCATACAGAAAACTCTTGAGGGTAGTATTCTCAACTGTCGATTGCGTCACAAACGTCACATCCAGTGGAGGTGTCTTGCGCGTGTTTTGCGGATCAGGAAATGCCTGCAAGCTATTACAGCTATACTTGGCCGGCTTGGGTGTTGGCGGTGGTGGAGGTGGTGGAGGCGGGCTGGTCGGTGAGGGTGGCGGAATAGTTGGCGGGGGTGGGCTGGGTGGCACTTCTTTCGTACCAGGGTTATGGGTCACTTCAATCACTGGATTGCCGCAATCAAACAGAATCCACGCTCTCGCCCCATCGGCATTCCTGCCCTGCAAAGCGCTAAATACCTTATTATTCCCCCAGACTCGCAATGGTCGTAACCAGATCGCGGTATGCGCACCCGGCACATCGAGGCGCACATTATTTTCTCCATGCTGATAGCGCCCCATCGACCACACTTCTAGCGAAGAATTAACTGAGCCTGGCGTCATCCGAGCAATGTCATCACGGGTGATTCTGACTCGCCCATAAATGGCACGCAATTCTGGATTGCTATCATATTTTCGCAACAAATCATCCCGACTTCTGATACCGCCGTAGACGATGTCATTCCCCGAGCCGGCGCTGGCCTCCGAAACTTGTGGTGGCGCCAAAAAGGTAAAAGCTTGAAAACCAACTAGAACCACCGCCAGAATCGCTGTGGCAACTCGCGAGGTCTGTTCTTGCCCAAGCCGCTTAATGTAAAAAGCCAAGACATTTTTGTCTTGTCGACCGAGAGAGATATTTGTGACGACGTCCCGAAAAAGCATGATTTACGCCATAACCTTTATGTAATTAACCTGATTGTAGACTGATTCATACCTGAAGCGCAACCGCTATGCACTCGCTACCACCTCTGGCTCTGACTGCTCAGCCTTGACCTCCGGCTTGGCAGGCCGCATTTGAATTGCCGCCGAGACTTCCTCATCAACTTCAGCTTTTGGTCGGCCATACTTCGAGCGAGACAACTCTTTCATGGCCATCGCTGCCTGTGCATTGACCTCACCGACAGGTGGAAATACCGGATTAACGGTAAAAGGAATCGTTGGCAAACCATTCGCCATCAGCTTAATAGCACCGGTTAGATTTGGCATATTGACCAAATCGTTACGGTCAAAGCTGGGTTCAAATTGCTTCTCTAAAAATTCCGCATCTTCCGGCCCACAACGATACGAGAACAACGTGCCAACATTACCAAAAACAGCACCCCGAATTTGCTCAGTTAGCTGACCAATGAATTGATTGGCCACCACCAGACTGAGGTTATACTTTCGAGCCTCTGACAAAATCGTAGCAAAACTATCAGTCGAAAAGTTCTGAAACTCATCAACATAGAGAGTAAACTGCGGCATCGCAGCTTTATCACGGCCGGATCGAGCCAGCGCCGCTGCCAGCAGCTTAATCACAAACATCATGCCGAGTAGCTTCGAGTTATTCTCACCAACCAAGCCTTTGGAGAGATTAACGATCAAAATCTTTTTGCCGTCCATGATTTCGGTAAAATCAAACGCACTCTTATGCTGACCAATGATATTGCGCATAATCTCGTTGGAGAGAAATGCTCCCCACTTTGAGACAAACCAACCAAGCATTTCACTCTTGTGATAGTCGGAGGTCTGGCCCATCTCATTAATCCAAAAATCCTGTACCGTCGGATCGGTCACATATTTAAATTTGGCCTTCAGAAAATCATCATCCAGAAATGGTTTCGGTACCTCTAGGAAGGTTGCACCATTCGGATCGGCCATAATCGTCAGGGCAGCCTGGCGAAACCAGTGTTCAAAGCGCGGTCCAATGATGCCCTGCTGATCTGGATCATACAGCTTATAGAGCATATTTATAATCTCTTGAATGACAAAGTCTTTTTGCTCGGGGTGCTTAGGATCAAACTCCATAATATTCAGACCTACCGGCATGGCTGCGTCAGCCGGATTAAAGTAGATCACATCCTCCACACGGCTACGCGGCACCTTTGCGAGCACCGTTTCGGCTAACTCACCATGCGGATCAATCACGCATAGACCCTTACCAAGCGCCATATCTTGCACGATAAGATCTTCCAATAACACGGACTTACCCGTACCAGTCTGTCCGATCACATACATATGTCGACTACGATCCTTATCGGTTAGACGGACGACCTTCTCCTTGCCCTGGAAGAAGTTTGACCCTATTACCACACCGTCAGTCGGTAGATCAGCCGGTCCAGAAACTTCCTTTTTACCCTTCCGCTCGACTGGTGTGCCAATTTCATTGGAGATATCCGGCAGATGAAAGATCGTGGCCAGCTCAGTTGTGTTGAGAATCATGCCACCCTGATTCGCTGGAAATAGTCGAAAAATGAAGTTGGCCGCCAAATCCCGAGGTGTTCGGGCTTCGCTATAGCTAAAACCATTACTCCCCGGCTGATTAAATTGCGCAAAACCATTAATAATATCCTGAACAATCATCTTGCTCTGCGGTAACTGACTCGAGCTGGCGACGATACGAATCAGGGTTTCAAACGTCGGCTCGCTGGCTTTCTCCTCGATTGCCTGAGCAATCCTCTGGTCAATTGAGTCAGATTGTTTCGTTGGATCAATCTGTTGCTGCTTAGCCTGCCAGTCAGGGCTACTGAATGGCGCCTTGGCGACTTGCGCTGCGATATTCATCGGGTCATTAGCTTTGGCCTTCGACGGATTCAGCAGGCCCTTCGCCTGCCGCCGGGCATTTTTTGAGAATTTATCGGAGGTCGGACGTATCATGATTTGAACCGCCGCACCTTCATCAGCCTTTAAGCGCGACAAACCTGACAACATGCCACTCAAGGGATCAAAGTCGAGAGTCTTATACGTCTGGATTGGATACATACTTTTGTTTGTCAGTCGCAACTCACCACCACTGACGGTTTGAATCTTACCGGTTGATGAAAAAATATTATGATCAGCAACGTGCACGATCTGAATGCCAGGATAGGCAGCGATTAAGGCTTTCTCGACAGATGTTACTAAGCCTGCCGGTACCGCCACGTAAAAAAATATCTGCTCACCCTGGGCAACGATTTCAAAAGCAATATGCCGCTGTGAATACAGCCAGCTCTTGGCAAACGTACCTGATAGGAGAGTAAAAATACCTTCTGCTTTGGAAATGTTTTCTTTGATTTCTTCGCGATCATCGCGCTGCGAGTCATCAGGCTCAGCCGGTGGTAGACGTAGCAATAATGGCACCATTTTCAAACTTCGCTCGATGTCTTTAGCGTGCCGAGCACGCCTACGCAAGAGCAGCCCGACCACCACTCCCAAAATGGCTAATATCACCAACAAACCGATAAACATACCTATCTGAAACTGGGTCATGACTGCCCAACGTCCAGGTTAAACCGTTTTTTCAGATAATCTCGACTTAACTCAGCCTGACGGACTTGCAGAGCAAATGGGTCATCACCCAGTTCACGAATATTCGCCTCAACGGCGTCAACCCAAGTTTTCTCAATCAGATCAGTATCGGCTGCCGAGAGGGGAGTCTGATTGGCAACTAGCGCCGGAGTAGTCGTGGCAGCTTGGGCGACTTGGTCGCTGGCTGCCGCAACATTGTGCGACGCTTCGGGAGGGGATTGATCTGGAAACGGATTACTAATCACCTGAGTCCGAATTGGCCCCGACGATGCAGGCTTTGGCTGTTCGGCAGATGTCTTCATACTACTTATGATTATAGTGCTTCTAGAGTACGATTGCGACCTTCTTCACGCTCGGCTCAGGTATGCACCCAAACGGGCGTCCCCACTGGAGCCCAATCGTAAAGAAAGGCGGCGGCGGCATTCGGCATATTTACACAGCCGTGACTGCCCCCATAGTAGTAATCGGCCCCGCCAAAGCTCGATCGCCAGCTTGCGTCATGAAGACCATAGCCAGAGTAGAAGGGCATCCAGTACTGTACAAACACATTGTAGTTGTAGCCGTAAGGTCGACCATTCAGATACGTGTTGCGCGCCTTATAGTAAATTGCGAAGGTACCCGTTACGGTCGGGAAACCGGCCCCAGTCGCACCACTGGTCACCGGTGTCGAATAGACGACTTGACCATTTTCATAGGCCCACAGATATTGCCGACTTAAATTCACTTCAATATAACGCGGGGCATCCAGACTAGTGGTCCGCGTAGTTTCCGTGCGGAAAGCCACTGGATTCGTCTTCAGGCCAATCGTTGCGTCGCGATTATCACGCATCGCAGCCATTACCTCGGCAACAGCTGCCTCCTGATCAACTGCGTATCCATTGCTGCCTTCACGATCAACTGAGGTGACACCATTCTTGATCGTCACTTTTTTGTTGACTGGATTTTTATTGACCTGATTGGCAACCGACTGGACCCAGCCACGAACCTCTTGCTCATTTACCTTCACCAGTAATTTTGAAGGATTCACCTCACTATCGGGCTCCACCTTAATCCAATAGCCAATGTTCGTCGGGGAGGCCGCAAAGGTACGACCCTCATACGTTAGGCTCACCTGTCGCCCCAATAACTGCTGAGCCGAAGTCGTCGTCGGCTGGACTTCGCTGGCTTTAATGGGCGCCTCGACCGACTGGGTTTCGAGTTGGAAAGTCGCGTCCTTAGCTTCGGCTAACGCCCCAGAAACTAGTTGGGTAACCCGCGTTCGATCAATTCCCAAGCCGGGCTTATCTGGTATTACCACCACCTGACCTTCCTTAACTTGTACTACGGCGCTGGTTGCCGGCTGCCCAACTGATTTCACAACGTCACTGGTAAAAGCATTCAGCTTTTTGTAGTCAAGCTTATAAGCATAGGCCAATTCGCCTTGTGAGAGCGCCGTCCAGACACCAATTATTGGCAGCGGCTGATCACGACCAACCTGATAAGCTAACTCCACTGTAGCCGGAATATCATACTCAGCTCCTAGTTGTTGACTAGAGGCCGTAAACTCCTTTCCGTCGACCATGATCTTGAGGTTCCTATCGAGCGGCTGGCTTTGCAGCTTAGCGATTGCCTGCTGCCGAGTGAGTCCGGCTACCGAAACATTGGCAACCGTTACGGATGGGTAGATGACCCCCTCCAACCAAGATGAGACGAGAGCATTAGCCAAAATCACGAAGAAGAGCGGGGCTAATACAAGAAACCAATGTCGAGAATGGATATTCGACGCTGAGAGACGCTTGGGATGACTCATAGTTTCTTTCTGACACCTGTTCGTTGTTGCCCTCAAGTATAGACGTATCAGGCTGAAAAAACTATATCTCACTTATGCTTGCGCTGAGCTATAAGGCTCAATAAATCGCATACAATATGTATACGAAAAAGTTGCTTACCGTATGCTCAACTCAGCTTCATCTGGTAAGGAGTGCTTGAGGGCTGCATAACACCGCTTTATCAACTGAGTGATTCTTTCGGCTGAGGGCTGTGGGCCAGCATCTAGACGAAGACGACAACTGAGCACTCGCCGACCCACCTGGTGAAGCTTCGCATCGGCAAAAGTACTGAGAAATTCCACTGAAAATACTGCTTTTTGACGTCGTAGTATACGCTCTATCATCTGCCACTGTATAGCTTCGTCGATTTCAAGGCTTACATCTCGTATTATCAATTGATATTCAGGTATTGGCTCGACTAATTGCTTCCGTCCCAATCTCATCAACGGCTCAAGTTCTAATTCACACCAAGCAAAGACCTGGGATAGACCAAAGCTACTGGCGACAGCGGCTTTCACCTGACCAAAACCTCCAATCCGACGATCATCCAGATAGATATCGACAGCTCGCTGACCAACCAAATTCTGGTCTGTAGTCGGGTGGAATTCTAGTGGCCAATGGCGAAGGGCAGCCAATCGATGAAGATAAGCCTGCAGGCGCTCAAGAGCATCTTCACCGGCGGTACTCATGCCGAGCCGCCACTGCTCATCGGGCAATTCACCCTGACGACCATGGCCGTGAAAAACCCGCGACATCTCAAAGGTGATGTGCTGCAGCCTCGAGTGTCCATTGCGCTCCCAAACATACAGATGACTTGAGAGCAGGGTACTACGTAAGTAGGTTTGTTCGGGAGTACGCGGATTGGCAATCTTCGGCAAAGCTTCAGTCGACTGTCCAGTCGTCTCGGCATCAGCCTGAGAAATAAAACTATAGGTTGCGATTTCCGTTCCGCCTGCAGCGATGAGCTGCTGCCGTAATCTCATTTGCTCGGGTAAACTAGATTGTGTATGGGCCGCCATTGGTGGCAGGCCTGGCAAAGTCTCCGGCATGTTTTCATAACCGACTAGCTTTGCAATCTCTTCAAAAACATCCGTTTCCAGCCGGATATCTGATCGCCACCAAGGCACCTCGACGGCTAAGATATGATTGAAGCTCTCAAGATAGCGACGTGCACCCAAATAGCCCGGATCCTGCGTAAACTCTTCAACAGGGGAGACAACCACACCTGTCTGACGCCGTTTCACCCACTTACCATCTCGATGCTTGTAGGTAGCAGCATGAACCACCTGACCGTTACCGAGATAAATACCATTATGGCCAACCTTCATCGGTTGTTTGAGCGTGTGCTTCACTTTCTTGCCATCTGGCGCCATCAAATAGTAATGATCGGTCGATGATTTCTCGATAATACCCTCAATAAAGAGGACGTCACCTGGCTTCAACTGACCCACTTCAACTGGACGCCCGGTATGGATCTGACCCAAAGCCGTATGACCAACAAACACCCCTAATTTGGAGTAAATTCTATCTACTAGATATGAGCAATCAAAGGCCTCTTCACCATCCGTCCGATAGTTTGCGCCCCACTTATAAGGCTTACCAAGGTGGGACTTTATCTCCTTCGTCAGAGAGAAGTGTTCGACTCCGAAACCCAGTTTCCGTAGGCCTTGGACGACAGTAGTCTCCGGCAAATCCATACCCAAGAATCGCTCAGCCGTACGTAGCCGCACACCTAAAAATTGCTGCCACGGCCAACCATTGAGCTGATCGAACGGACCATCAATAATCTCAGCGTCACAGATTTCGCGCAACAAATCCAACAACCTCCCAAACGCCCACAGCGACAAGGGGAGAGGCAAGCCTCGCTCAAAGCGCGCTGAGGCTTCGGTTCGCAAGCCATGCCGGACCGCCGATCGACGCACCGTCGCTTTATCAAAATTTGCCGCTTCGAGCAGAATCTCAGTAGTATGCTCATCTATCTGTGTCTGTGCCGAACCCATAATTCCAGCTAAACCAACTGGACCAGATTCATCAGCCACCACCAAGTCTTCATTACTTAAGGTGCGTTGCTCATCATCAAGTGTAGTAATTTTTTCGCCACTCTTTGCCAAGCGCACCGCCAGGGGACCAGACAGTTTCGCGAGATCATAGGCATGGCTCGGCTGGCCGGTCTCGAGCATGACAAAGTTCGTAATATCAACAACGGCATTATGCGAGACAAACCCATTCGCCTCTAAGTTATCCACAAGCCATGCCGGACTTTTTACATCATTTCGAATCCGAACATTTGCCGAAATAAATCGTGGACACTTCCCCACTTCCTTGACATTTACAAATTCGGTTTTTTTATAGTCATATTGCCCAACCGCCGGTTCTACTACCCCCTGCTCTCTCGTATCGTGAGCGGCTAATTCGCGAGCCATCCCTACTCCACTTAAGTAATCCCACCGGTTTGCCGGGGTCTTAATGTCCAGGACGGTCCGTGAAAAAACTATGTCGCACAATGATGTACCAAGTTTGTGGCCATCATTTTCGAGCACTAAGATACCTGAATGGTCCTCTGAGAGGCCGAGTTCCTGAGAACTCGCTAACATACCGTGCGACTCGACACCACGAATCTTTGACGCGACGATCTTTGTTCCGTCTGGCAATACTGCGCCGGGCTGCACTAAGACGACGCGCTGCTCAACGGCCACATTCGGCGCACCGCAGACAACTTGGATTTTTTTTGTACCGGTAGTCACCGTCACGAGCCGCAAGCGATCAGCATTGGGGTGTGGCGCCACATCGATTGTCTTCGCGAGAATGATCTTCTGATCAAGCACATGCCCCTGCAAAACTTCCTCAACCTCAATCTCCGTCTGATTCATCAGCTCAACCAACTGCTCCGCCGAACGCTGCTTTTTGAGATAGCGATTTAGTGTCTCAACAGCGATTTTCATAGCTGATCACTCAGGAGTAATTGAGGCCGCCAGAGCTTCCGTAAGTCAGTTAAGCCAAACCGCTGCATAGCTAGTCGATCAGGGCCGAATCCAAAAGCAAAGCCGCTAAATTGCTCCGGATCAATACCGCCACGAGCTAAGACGTGCGGATGCACCATGCCAGCGCCACAGATCTCGAGCCATTCATCTCGATACCAAATATCAACTTCGACTGATGGCTCGGTGTACGGGAAAAAGCTCGGGCGAAAACGAATCTTAATGTCCTCGCCAAGCAATGACTGCATAACGTGAAGGAGTGTCCCCTTCAAATCAGCCATACTCACCGACTCACCAACCACAAGTCCTTCTACCTGATAAAATGACCAGGAATGTGTTTTATCCTCGTCCTCATTGCGATAGGCTTTACCAGGCACAATGATCTTAAATGGCGGCGTATGCGCTTCCATATAGCGAATCTGAGCCGCTGACGTGTGTGTCCGCGGTACCAAAGACGGACCCTCTCCATCGCGCTGGATATAGAAAGTGTCCTGCATATCTCGAGCCGGGTGATCCGGTGGCATATTGAGGACTTCAAAGTTATACCAATCGCTCTCAACTTCGGGCCCATCAACGATCGCAAACCCTAATCGCAAGAAAACATCATAGATATCTGATAGTACGAGCTGGGTTGGATGACCATGTCCAGCCCCCTGGGCTAATTTGATCGGCATCGTTAGGTCAGCGGCTGACAAATCTAAGTCAGCGCTCATTGTCAGATCTGCCTCTACGCGCTTTAGGGCCTGCTCACAACCCTGCTTGAGCGCATTAACTGCCGCTCCATATTGACCCCTCTCTTCATTCGGTAGCGTCGTGATAAGCTTAAAAGCCATCGTTATTTCACCCTGCCGACCGAGAAATTTGCTACGCACAGCAGCCAACTGGACTGGTGTAGAGACGGCTTTAATTGCAGCATCAAATTTCTTTTTGAGGCTTTGGAGATTGTCTTGGGGCTTAGTCATGTCGTTTTGTTCGGAAATATAACTCAATTATACCAAGAGTCAGGAGAAAAAGAATAATATCCCCCATACTCAGCATCCGCAAGCTCTGCATCGCCAAGCCTACTGTGACAAATAAACTGACGATCACAGCGGTTCGAAGGCTCTTCTGAAACAACCGGAGGCGTTCATGGGCTTCAGGTACACTTCGCCGCTTCCAGTTATAGCGAATCAACGTTATGGCCGCCGTAAACAGCGCAAATAAGGCCAAAAACCATATTGTTACTCCAAATGCCCCGATATCTCTTGGAGACGTTGCGAGCAACAAGAACCCCACTAACGCAAAGGAAGCCACCCCAAGAAACAAGGTAGCCGAAAGATAAAGACCAAGCCGATTAAGTGTATCTGACCGCATAAATATATCCTTTACCATTATCGGCTTCCGCACGAGCTTTCGCAATGTAGAAAATTCGAACACAAAAGCCTCAACTCCGAACACTAAATATATTTACAGTTTTCCGCCTCATCTACTGACTACTATTTTTATACAGTATATTGATCTAAATAGTTGTCCATTATATTTTCTGCGTCCTTCGTGCGCTGAGTCAAAAAACGACCACAAAAAAACCACCCATACAAACGGGTGGCTAAAGATTAAGTAAAAAAGTGGTTACGGGGCAGTCACATCTGCCCTACGAGAAAGATTCAAGTGGCACGTGCTGCCCCGGGTGGGGCTCAAAGCTGCTATGAGCTTTTGAATCCAAGTTTGAAGCACACGTCAGTCCGAGCGAAGGTGCAAGTGTTGTGTAGTTGTGGCTTCGTTTCCCTACCATCCATATGGTTAAATCTTCTGAGTTAGAAATGATTCTAACCTGATCATATTCTGGTATGAGTATGATCTTCAAGAGATTTACCTTCGGGATGATTCGCCTTCTCGGAGAGGCACCCTCGAACAGTAGGGGGAACCCGACCCGAGACAAGGGGGGTGTCTACAGGCCGGAGTCGCCCTACTGTGTCGGAGAAAATCAAAACAGCTACTTTTTCTGAGACCAAGTAGCTGTCAGACATTCATATTCGGGAAACTTGGATTTTTGTTTTTGGTTTTAAAAGAACGTTGTATACATACTAGCAAATTACTTATGCTTTGTCAATAAGTTTTTCGCAGTTTAGCCTTACTTACTCTGATAAATACTGTTGTATTTTCTACACAAGCCCAATTACGTGCTTGATTGTGGCTAATTTTGCGTTCGCCACAGACTCAGCTCGTCGTTTGCCATCTTCGAGAATGCTAAGTAATTGCCCTTCGTCAGCTCGTAAGGCCACAAACTTCTCCTGCATGGGTCCTAAATCAGCGATGACAGCGTCGGCTACGGCTGCCTTTAACGCTCCATATCCCTCAAGTCCAACCAGTTGGGCGGTCGCTTCAACGATAGATGTTTCCGTTACTGCGGCGTATATCTCTATCAGATTGGCTACCCCCGGCTGTGCCGCCTTATCATACGAAATGGTATTCTTTGAATCAGTCACCGCGCGCATAAACTTTTTGCGAATTGTTGCTGCCTCATCATGCAGATATACGCAGCCCTCTCCACCTTCACTCTTACTCATCTTAGCGAGTGGATCATCGAGCATCATCACTCGTGCAGCCACCGCCTGCTTCTCAAATTTCGGCAGCTTAAACTGCTCACCATACAAGTTATTAAAACGACTAGCAATCGTGCGCGTAAGTTCAACGTGCTGGGTCTGATCATCGCCCACCGGTATGATATCGGCATCATAGAGTAGGATATCAGCCGCCATTAAAACCGGATAATCAAATAGCGCCACCAATAAACCAGCCGGCTCTTTCTTAGCAGCTTTGTCTTTGTATTGCGTCATGCGCGACAACTCGCCCATCGTGGTGTAATTATTGAGAATCCAATTCAACTCAGCGTGCGCAGATACCTGTGACTGAGCATAAATAGGACTGACCTGAGGGTCTACCCCCATCACGACCAGCCAGGCGACTAGATCCAATGTCATACTTCGCAGCTGTTCTGGGTTTGGTCGAGTATTAAGGGCGTGCAGGTCTGGAATAAAAAAGTACACCTCTGAGTTATCAGACTGGTAGCGGGGCCAATTCTTCATCGCCCCCAGATATGATCCGAGGTGCGGATTGCCAGTAGGCTTAATGCCCGAGAGTATACGTGTTTTCGCCATAACCCTAGTCTAGTCGTCAGCACTCGGCTTATCAACCAGCAGTGGCTCTATCGCCTGCTCGGTTTGAGCTATCTTCACTACATCCTTATCGACCTTCTTAAACTCTTTATAGGCAGTGTTGTAGTGATTAACAGTCGTCGATAATGAATTCCCCATCTTTTGCATATAAGCATCATAGCTCTTGAGGTGCCTAGCGAGCATACCAACTCGCGTTTGGATCTCACGGGCCTGCTCTTCAATCTGCAACGACTTCAGACCCTGCAGAACAGTCTGTAGATATGCCATAAATGATGTAGGAGATACAATGATTACCCGTTTATCGCGAAAAGCGTACTCAATAAGATCGCGAGCGTTGGTATTTGTTGCGCCCACTTGATTGACGAGTAAATCATAGTAAATTGCCTCTGATGGAATAAACATAAATGCAAAATCCATCGTCCCCTCATGGGGGCGGATATACTTGGCCGTCTCATCAATGCGGCCCTTCAGATCCTGCTTAAACTGCTTGACTAGTTGATCGCGCACATGAGGCTCTTTGGTCTCTACTAACCGGTTATAGTTCTCTAAACTAAATTTTGAATCGACCGGCAACAACTTACCTTTATCGAGAATTATCGCCGCGTCAACAATCTCGCCGTCCTTAAATGCGTACTGCAGTTTGTATTGGCTGGGCGATAGTACATTCTCGAGGACTTGCGATAAATAATACTCGCCTAGCACACCACGCTGCTTGGGATTCTGGAGAACATTCTGTAGAGTTTTAAGTTCTGATGTAATATCAACAACTCGACGATTAGTTTCATCGAGTTTCGTCAATCTTTCGGTGACCTCACGTATGACTTGTGCCGACTGCTTCATTTGCTCATGGACGCCAGCCTGCATGCTCTCACTATTCTTATCGAGCCGATCTTGCATCTGAGCTTGGGTCTGGGCAAACAGCTGCTGCATCCCCTGCAAATCCTGCTTCAGGAGTTGCAAAGTGGCACTGTCTATCTCAGGGCTGACTGACGGCTTGGCATCCCGACGAATCATATATACCAAGAGCCCCACTACCACTAGCAGCACGCCGATCAACAATACAATCTCAACACTCATGCTTACATTATAGCAGTCGGACAGACTGGTTAGGCTAGGCCATATGATATTTCTGTAATATCTCCAGCCAGTGGGCTTTTAGCCAGCGCTTCTGCTGAATATACAGATCAACGAGACCACGTTCAGCAAACTCCCGACGAATCACCCCGCCACTATGAGGGTGCTGCTGTTTTTGCTCGTGTGGTGACCCAAAACCATGGGCATAATGTGTCATCTCATGCACAATCGTAGCCGTAATCACATATTCTGGTACTTCTAGATCTTGAAACAGACGATTTATCTTGATGATTGTTGAGTGTCCATCGCGTCTATCAAGCTCGATCGAACCTAGACGACGTTTTGCTCGCTTTGCCCAGATAATCAAGACATCATTTGTCTGTGGCACATCACTGAAATATTTGTGCCAGATAATAGCCAACAGATTCTCCAGCCATTCCTGGTCACGGTAGCTTACGAAGCTATCAACCGTCATACAAATAACCCCTCAATCTCCAAATTCGTCTGATTCCCGCGACGTGGGTAACGATTCGCTCGAATACCCTCACTAGCCTCAGCAATCTTTTTGAGTGTTTTTGCGTGTTCAATCTTATTGCGTTGCGATAAGAGCTGAGATTCTGTGAAATAAAGACTTATTGATGTAGTTTTTACCTTATTAGCTTGATCCCAGGCATAGGCATAAACCCCCAATTGCACCGTATCACGTACTTTATCACGGGCCACACGCTCATTTGCTACCTGGCTGGTCTTGAAATCACGAATGTCCACCACACTCCCAAGCCCATCACCTACCACTAAATCATACCGACCTCGAATGCGCACTTTAATGTCACTTATTTCACAACGAAATGGAGTTTCTACAGCCAATATCTCAATCTCTTCGTCGCGGTAGCGAGTAAAATAAGCTCGCAAACTACGTTCACCTTGAGAAAATCGTTCTTTTTCATGCCGGAGCGAGACAAACCCCTCGCTGCGCCAACTTGCCTGAAAAATACTGAGCATGGTCTGAAGATCTGGTATCCGCTTAGCTTGCTTTTCGCGATAAAAATATTCAAGCGCCGCATGAATCGCCACGCCATATATCATCTGGTGTGATGGCGGCGACGGAAAATGCAATACGTGCCGCACGAAGAACCTTGATGGGTCCGCCAAATAATCTGCTATCTGATTCGGTGTCAGTTCAATCCAGCCATTATTCTCAGGAAAACTCGGCGCCACATCCCCACTGCGCATCCGTGGCCCAAACCGCGTTAATACCGCCGGCATCGCGGCCAGAACTCGATCCTGAACCGACACATCCTTCCCAAATGCCTCCAGCAGAAAACGTGAGGGTTTCTGCGCACGTTTACCCCCATGATCGAGTGAGAATGTCATTGTTAAATCACGTTTTGCTCGGGTCAGCGCCACATACATCAGCCGCCGCTCTTCCGCTTCATGCTGTCGCTGCTGAACCCCAATGCCTGCCTCAATCTGACTTGGTAATTTCAGTGGTTCTGCCTTCCGACGAGCTGGGAAAGTCTGCTCTGTGAGATCAAACAAATACACCACTTCAAATTCCAAGCCTTTCGAGCGATGCGCTGTTAAAATATGAATTCCCTCGTCCGGATCCATCAACTCGGCTTCATCGAGGACATCGGTACTATACATATCCTCGATATAGCGCCAGAAAGTATAGCTGTCTCGATGCGTCTCAACTGCCTCGAAATCCTTAACTAACGTAAAAAACGCAGCCAGGGATTGCACATCCTTACCCGCTTCAGCATCAGTCTGCGCAGCCTCAACCAGCCTATCGAGATAGCCACTATCACTGATAAATTTATAGAGTACTTCACCGATGGAGTGCGCTTGAGCGTAATCTCGATAGGCAGCTAGCGCTTTTATACCATTTCGTGCAGCTGTAGCTTCAGGGTCAGCCTCAATGACTTCCGCGAGCGATGTCCGTTTGCGGGCCGCTTCAGCGCTCAGGCGCATCAGTTCGGCAGTCGTCGCCCCACCTCTAGGACTCGTCAAGTATCGATACAGTGCAGCTGAATCTGCTTCATCATGAAGAACACGCACGAAATCTAAACACTGTCGAATGACGACTTCATGGAGTAGGTTCTTACTAGCATGGCTGGCGACCGGGATGCCTCGATGTTTCATATATTGGATCAGCTCAGCAGCCTGCGAATTATTCCGACACAGTACTGCGATAGTCTCTAATGCGATACCCCGCTTGATATGAGCCTCAATTCCCTCGGCAATATACGTCATCTCATCATGAATCGTGTCCAGCTGGACAACTTTTGGCGCCCGCCCCTTTACTTGAGCGTGGAGCCTTTTATTCACGCGGGCCTTTGCTTCGAGGCGCTCTGGATTATTATGCTGAATCAGTTGATAGCCGGTGTCGACAATGTGCTGGGTCGAACGATAATTTTCAGTCAGCACAATCACCCGAGTGCCTTTGTAGCGATCCTGAAAATCCAACATATTTTGCAATTCCGCACCTCGGAATCGGTAAATCGACTGATCGTCATCGCCCACCACCATCAGATTCTGCGATTTCGAACAGAGATACTGCAATAATTCAGCCTGAACACGATTTGTATCCTGAAACTCATCAACTAAAATATACTTGAAACATTTTTGATAGATCCGACGAACATGCTGATTGTCACGCAAGAGCTGTAGCGTCAACAATAATTGATCGCCATAATCCGTGAATCCCTCGGCCAGTAAACGTTGCTGATAAGCCTGGTATATGACTGCTAGCTCGTGGTATTTAGCCTGCTCTTCTGGTGGAAAATCCTCAAGCCCCTGTTGGCTGAGCTTTTCGACTTGGGCCGTGAAGTCATCTGGACCCAAGCCCTCGTCTTTCAACTTTGAGAAATAAGCCAGGACGACTTCTCGAAATTGTCCAGGATTATGATGCGGACGAAAATACTCGAGCTGTTCAAATTCTTCCAAAACCGTCCTCAGCAACACATGTTGTTGTAAATTTGATATCACTCGTGTATTTTTTGACAGACCAATCTCAAAGCCGTGCTCTTGGAGAACACTATTACCAAGCGCATGAAAGGTCATGATTTGCGTATCAACATAGCCATAGGGCAAAAGCTGATCAACCCGCTCCTCCATCTCCTTGGCGGCTTTATCAGTGAACGTCAGGGCCAAGATCTCTTCTGGCAGAGCCTTAGCTTGCTCGATCAGGTAAGCAATCCGTGAAGTAATCACCCGAGTTTTACCCGTTCCAGCTCCAGCAATTACCATCGCCGGGCCGGTATCATGCAAAACGGCCTGCCGCTGATCGTCATTGAGCCCTTCCAGGTGGAGTGAGGCGCGCTTGTTCATCCCCCGGCTCACGCTATTACATCTTTTCTAATGGCTGGATACCAATCAGCGTAAATAGACTGCGGAAGGCTTGACGATAGGCTTCTACGAAAGCCAAGCGCTGGGCCCGCAACTGACTATCTTGTTCATTTGCGATCGGATTTCGATCATACCAGTCATGAAAACTGCGGGCTAATTCAATCATCTGATAGAGTACCGGGTGGACCTGATAATTCTCAGTCGCCTGCCGAATCAGCTCAGCCTCAAGCAGGAAGCCGCGCAACATATGCTTTTGAGTGTTATCAAATGTATAGGTAGACGGCTTCTGATATGATCCAGCCTTAGCAAGGACCGATCCAGCGCGCACATAGGCATACATGACATAGTACAGTGGATTATGCTTATTTTGAGCACTCACCAGATCGAGATCGAGATCAAAATGACTATTGGTATCGCGAAGAGCAAAGAAGAATCGAGCTGTATCAGATGGTACCAACTCAAGGAAATCATCTAAAACGATGTAATTTCCACGACGCTTACTCATTTTATACTCCTTACCATCCTTAGTAAGACGTACAGTTTGTGTCCAGAGTGGTACAAAGCCATCAGCCCCCAAAAGCCGTAAAGCCGCCAACAGACGCTGCTCCTGTCCGTGATGATCTGGTCCAACAATCGTAATGGCCAGGTCAAATTTACGATCCTCCAGCTTTGTCAGTTGATAGGAGATATCTTTCAGAAAATAGGTTTCTTCATGATCGGTTGAACGAACCAATACCTCATCCTTATCTAAACCAGCCCGCTCAGCATCTAGCCAGATAGCCCCATCTGCTTCCTTCACCGCTCCAATTACCTGCAGCCGATCAAGTGTAATTTGGTTATCTAGGGTTGTTTCTGGATAGATCACATCATGATGGATGCCCAGCGTCTGCAGCGTCGGCCGAATATACTCATCTAGGATTTGAACCTTGGCCTTATCACCTATCATCTGGGCATCGGCTTCGATCAAAGCTTGTGCCGACCCAAGCTCACTACCAATCTGTTGCGCTAAACGATCAACATAATCACCGCGATATAATACGGCCGACTCCTCTTCACTAAACTGTGCCCCCGCTGCCTGCTGCACGGCTTTACCGAGCTGTCGTATCTGATTGCCACCATCATTCAAATAGTATTCGCGACTCACTCGATAGCCCTGACTCTCGTAGAGAGAGGCCAGCACATCACCGTAATAGCCGCCCCAGGCATTCACCAGCACCAATGGACCGGTAGGGTTTGCACTAATAAACTCGACATTCACCGACTTGCCAGTCCCTGTGTCCGTTTGGAAAAAATCTGGCTGGAGTGCAGCAAATAACTCAGCCCAAACCCCATCACTTAAACGGAGGTTCACAAAGCCTGGCCCAGCGACCTCTACGCTCTCAATCGATTCCGCCCGGGCTAACTCATCAGCCAACCGTTGCGCAATATCGCGTGGTGGCTGTTTGAGTTGTTTCGCCATTACCAGAGCAATATTACTCGCAAAGTCACCAAACTCTATGTCGCAAAATGATAGCGAACCACGTGCTTCGGTCACCGACAGTGCCTGATCGGTCGCCGCCTCGAAGGCCCGCACTATTTCAGTGGCAATGTTATCTAATAACTTCGTATACATATCCTTCTTATTATATAGGTGTGGCTTCCAGGAGCAAACAGGTATAATAAGGAAGATGAAAATAATTGCCAAAAATCGTCGTGCCTTCTTTGACTACGAGATCACAGAACGCCTAGTAGCTGGATTAGTGCTAGCTGGCCATGAAGTAAAAAGCATACGCGCCGGCCATATCAGCTTAAAAGGTAGCTTTGTCCACTTCACAAACCATGAAGCCTACCTGGTAAACAGCCATATTCGAAAATATTCCCACGCCGGAGCGATCGCCGACTACGACCCAACTCGGTCACGCAAATTACTACTCAAGCAATCTGAAATCGAGCACTTGCAAGCCGCAAAGCGTGGCACCAGTATGGCGATCGTACCACTGGCGGTTGGGCTCGAGCGTGGACGAGTGAAGCTCGAGATCGGCCTTGGACGAGGCAAAAAGCGTTATGATAAACGTGAAGTCGCGCGCAAGAAAGCGGCCGAGCGCGATAACGCTCTCGAAAGAAAAGTTCGCAAAATTACATAAATATCGTGCTTAAGCTTACTATTCATGTATATTTTAAGCCTCATGAAGGTGTTGAAGCATAACTAGTTTGACAGGTAATCAACCCGCTCGTTATGATAAGTCCAACAAGAAGAGAGGTTTCAATCATGGCGAGCTTACAGGACACAACTCAAGCAATTTTTGCACCACATAAAGGGCTGCTCGCAGCTGATGAGAGCAGTAAAAGCGCTCAAAAACGCTTCGACGCACTAGGTATACCCTGTACTGAGGAAACACGGCGTCAATATCGCCAAATGCTCATCACTACCCCAGGAATCGCCGATTATCTCTCGGGTGTCATCTTCTATGATGAAACTTTTCGCCAATCGACCGACGATGGTCAAACCTTCCCAGCCTACTGCCAAGCGAACGGCATTGTCCCCGGTATCAAAGTAGACAAGGGTCTGGTGCCGCTTGATAACTACCCAGACGAAACGATTACTGAAGGTCTTGATGGCTTAGCTGAGCGCATGCGGGAATATTATGATCTAGGAGCTCGCTTCGCCAAATGGCGTGCGGCCTTTAAGATAACCGAAACCTTACCTAGCCAAGGTGCTCTGCACGCCAACCTGCACGTAATGGCTCGTTATGCTGCTATCTGTCAGACCGCTGGGATTGTCCCCATAGTTGAGCCGGAGGTCATGTATGACGGGGATCACACGATCTTCCGAGCCCACGAAGTGACTGAGGCCGCAATTAAGCTGCTCATTAGCCTACTCCAGGCCTATCGGGTCGATTTAACCGGCGCCATACTCAAAACCAGTATGGTTCTGGCTGGTAAAGCAGCTCCGACTCAAAGCACCCCTGAAGAAGTTGCTGAACACACGCTAGCCGTCCTTAATGCAGCCGTACCGAAAGAGCTGGCTGGCATCGTATTTCTCTCCGGCGGACAAACACCAACCCAAGCTCGCGATAACCTCCAGGCAATCGGTTCTGCTGGCGAACAGCCCTGGCCAATAACTTTCTCTTTCTCGCGGGCTGTGCAGGATCCTGCAATGAAGGCTTGGCTGGGCAAAACTGAAAATACTCGCGCGGCACAAGACATCTACCTTAACCTTAGTCGCGATGTCGCAGCTGCCCGTCATGGTGAATATAAAGCTGCTAGCGAGGGCTCAGACGACAACTTTGTGAGCCCAACACAAGATAGCTAAACCTGTAAGCTCAAGCAAAATAAAAAAAGTTGTGGTTTTCCACAACTTTTTTGTTGACAAGGTACCCCCCAACCTCGTATTATCGGTGTAGTGCTGCTGCACACATATATTACTCAAAAACAAACACACAAGCTTACACGCCAGGTTAGAACGGTCCCCACAACCCTCTAACCTGGTCTTTTTTTAGGTTATATATTGGGCTATATTTTCAGCTAAGTAAGAAACCCAGCGAGAATGGAAAAACTGGGAGCATCACCCATTTTTTTTCATCACCGTTCGAACGCTCAACAAAGCTACATACTATCGCACATTTTTTCGACTAAACGACGAATACAAAACATGATAGTCATTGCCATACTGCGATTTTGCCAATATGTCGCACAATACAATAATAGTTGCCAAATAGTTGAAAAGCTTATGCAATCAGACTACAATACGCCTAACATCAAACAACAAAACCCAGCATGAAGATATACAGCTATTTATCAAAAGTCTCCCCTCGCGTCGTTCGATACGAATCGATGCCGAGGGGTTTTTATATTTTCGCAACACGGGCCGTAACTCTCCGCAATGCCTACTAAGAGGCCAAAGCTCTACTATGCCTTGCATTTTGCACTGGGCGTGATAGCGTTCACGGCGCTGGCTTTTCCGCCCATCAGCACTCCAAATATCAGCCAGCGCAGCCCCGCACCAGCTCCGTCTCAATCGCCAACCCTGACTGAGCCACCCGGCCAACGTGCTCCAGCCCAAGCTGCGCGACCTACTAATTTAACTGCTGGCTCACTCAATCGATCCACTCATTCATCACCGCCAACTAGCACTGCTCCGACAGCGTCGGATAAGATTGTCCGCTTCGATTCAATTACCGCTCGCGACGCCTTCCTGAGCCAGAACAACCTGGCGACTGAGCAGCTAGTCTGGCTACCGAAGCTCAATGCCTATCGTGTCCAAGTTCCTAATCTGGCTCCAACCCCCGGCTCCCGATTTTTCGATAACCATACCTATCGCATGACCCTTACTCCGACTGATAGTCTCTACTCTTCGCAAAGCTATCTCAGTCGCATCAACGCATCCACAGCATGGAACCATCAAACAGGTAGTGCCAATGTGAGGCTAGCTATCATCGACAGTGGCTTTGGCCTAAATCACCAAGAACTCATAGACCACTGGGCGCGCAATACTGGTGAGACTGGCGCTACTGCAAATGAAGGTCCGATTCCGAATTGCACTAGCCGCGGACTCGCCCTCGACAAAGCCTGCAATAATCTTGACGATGATAACAACACTCTCATTGATGATTCTCTCGGCTATGACTTTACCAACTTCACCGCAAGTGTCCAGGCAGGCGAAACTAATCCGCAGGGCGATGGCGTCAGCCACGGCACAATGACGGCTGGCGTCATCAGTGCCACCGGCAATAACGCTCGCGGCACAACCGGAGTGATGTGGCAATCAAGCCTGATCCCGATCCAAGCACTCGATGACGACGGCAATGGCTCTACCATCTCAGTGGCCTATGCTATTCGCTACGCTGTCGATCAGGGCGCCCAGGTGATCAACTTAAGTCTTGGCAGCAACAGCAATGATCCACTCGTCGCCGAACAGGTGAGCTATGCTTTGGCTCACAATGTAAACGTTATCGCTGCGGCCGGCAATGACGGCTGCGACTGCATTCTCTACCCAGCTCGGTACAGTGGCGTGATATCGGTTGGTGCGCTCAATACCTCAAGTACACGCACCAGCTTCTCGAGTTACGGCGCCCGGCTCGAGCTCACTGCCCCGGGTACCGACATTTGCTCCCCTGGCTGGCAGCCAGGCAATGAAACCTCAGCCTATGCCTGTGGGCTGGCTGGTACATCATTCTCTAGTCCCCTGACTGCCGGTACAATTGGCCTCATGCTGGCCCAGAACCCCAGTCTGACACCCACACAGGTACACACAGCGCTCACCGGCTCGGCTACCAAGCTTTCCGCCATGAATGGCGCCAACTGGACGAGTAGCTATGGCTACGGCCAGCTCAATGCCCTAGGAGCACTCAGCGCCATCTCACTACCAACACCAACCGGGCAACCGATTAACACTCACCTCGTACAGGTATCACAACCCAATAGTGGCTATACTGCCCACCTCTACGACAGCCTCAACTCAAGCTGTGTAAGCACCACCACCGACGCCGTCTGTCGCATCCGAGCGATTAACGCCACGACCAACGCTATCATCAACCTTTCGTCTAATGAGACGACTGACGGCCTCACCAATCTGTATTGGCAAACAACGGGCATGGGGTTAAGTTCTGGATCCTGGCTGATACAAAGCTATGCTCTTGTCGGTGGCGTGCAAAGTCTGGCACGCGAAGAAACGCTAATCGTTAGTCCATAAAATCACGACTACCTAGGTAGACTATCGCTGGGGCAAGTTCGGACACCACAGAGCACACGCTGCCAATTGCTCAATTTTCAACCAGCAGCTAAAAGGCAACAAAAAAGACCTCCGTCCGCCGAAGCGTTCGAAAGTCCCTTTTGGTGGAGCTGGCGGGTACTGCCCCCGCGTCCAGTGTGTGCCACGCATACCGTCTACAAGCTTAGTTCGCTTCCATTTTTTGAGAATAATTTGAGAGAAAAGCGAACCAATTCTCAAACCATTCTCGCGCAAAAGGCTTAGGTCACGTTCGTGCGCGAAGCAAACGAGACAGCAATCAGCAAGTTATGACGCTGCAAGCTCTAGCTGATGTCGAGCTGTAGGCGGCTTTCGGGTATTAAGCGAAAGCTGGTGCAAGAGCGGGCGCTTGAAAAGCGTTGCGTACCTTGCTAACAAGTGAATTTGCACTTATTGAATTGAGACGGATAACGTTCATCTCAACCCGGCTTGCGGTGTATGCCTGTCAATGATCACTCTGTCGAAGCTAATTTCAGCCCCAAGAAATATATAATACCACTAAATACTATCTATGTAAATACTTATGCTCTATCAGATTATGATAGGATACGGATATGAAAAAAATGAGCGTCACCGTCGTGAGTGAAAGTGTTTTTACAGTTAAGGGTCATGGTGTCCACACTGCCTTTGAAGAGCATGTCCACGCCCTCAAGACATATACCGACTACGAAGTCCACGTCAACTCCAAGGCACCAAGTGATATCGTCCATGTACATACTGTTGGACCGTATAGTTGGCGCAAGTTCCGTCAGGCAGTACACGGCCGAGTCATCAACGCACATGTGACGCCAGGTTCGTTTATCGGCAGCTTACGCTTCGCAAAAATCTGGGCGCCTTTCGCACGCTGGTATTTACGCTTCGTTTACAATAAAGCCGACCATGTTATCTGCGTCAGCCCGGATGTTGAGAAGGAGCTACGAGCGCTCGGCATACACAAACCTATGTCAGTTATTCCCAACATGATCGAGCTCAATAATTTTAAGC
>JAXLZV010000003.1:0-61511 GCA_046350755.1 Candidatus Saccharimonadota bacterium
ACCCTTGATACAGCTGAGAAGATTAAAACTCAAGTGGGGGCAGCGCAACCGCCCAAGCCAAAAGATACTAGTCGGATTGATCTAACGAAGATAGGGATTAAAGGGACATTGCTGACTCGTGAGCTGGCGACTATCATTGATGCGCGGCTGAAAGAGATGTGCGCACTGATTAAAGAAGAACTGCAGCGTGCTCACGGTGACGCTTTGCTTTCTAGCGGTGTAGTGATTACCGGTGGTGGAGCTAAGCTTGATGGCTTGGCGGAGTATATGGAGACAGAGATGGATGTTCCAGTTGCTCTCGGCAGGGCTAATGCGGTGACCGGCATTATTGATCGCATTCATGATCCAGCCCTTACGACGGCTATCGGCCTCATGCTAGAAGATCTGGATCGACCTCAGGGCGGCAAGAGTATTAATGATCGCATTGGCAAGGCTTTTGGTCGACTCGGCTCTATCTTTAAAGGTATTATGCCAGGTAGTCGCTAGTTCATTTTAGGGAAGTAAATCTCGAAGTCTACAATTGAGCTGCTTGTTTACTCATCATATTGAGTAGAAAAGCAGCTCAATATATTTTATGAAAATTTGTGAACACATTATTTGACTCCGCTGCATAAGACATTTATACTTTTACGTAGAGTTATCGTGTTTTTGAGTGATATATGGGTGTGGCAAGAACTAGCGGTGTGGGCCGCAACTAGAGTCCAAGAATAAGGAGTGGGTGAGTATGGCAGAAGTACTTCCTGATATTGAAGCGTTTGCTCGTATTAAGGTGATAGGTATCGGTGGCGGTGGTGGCAACTCGCTCAACCGCATGATCCAGTCGAAAATTCGAGGTATCGAATTCATCGCAATCAATACTGATGCGCAGGCGTTGCATTACAGTCAAGCTAATAAGAAGATTCATATTGGTAAAGAGACCACTCGTGGCCTTGGAGCTGGCGCCAACCCAGAAATTGGCGCTCAGGCCGCTGAAGAGAGTGAAGAGGAAATATACGCGGCCCTCAAGAATTCGGAGATGGTCTTCATCACTACTGGTGAAGGTGGTGGTACTGGTTCGGGGGCTGCCCCAGTTGTGGCGCAGATCGCCCGCGATATTGGCGCTCTTACTGTTGGTATCGTAACTCGACCTTTTAAGTTCGAAGGTGATCGGCGTCGTAAGATTGCTGAAGATGGCATCCAGAAACTGAAAGAGAAGGTCGACACGCTGATTGTTATCCCGAATGATCGGATTTTACAGATTATCGATCGCAAAACTTCTTTGCTGGATGCTTTTGCTACGGTTGATGATATTTTGCGCCAAGGCGTGCAAGGGATATCGGATCTCATCACGGTCAACGGCTTAGTCAATCTAGACTTTGCCGATGTTGAGGCGATTATGCGAAATGCTGGATCAGCCTTAATGGGAATTGGTCTCGGTAGCGGGGATAATCGCGCCGTTGAAGCGGTTAAGCAGGCGATAGAGAGCCCACTCCTTGAAGTATCTATTCAGGGTGCCCAGGGTGTGATGATTAACTTCACTGGCGGTCGCGATATGGGGATGCACGAAATCGAAGAAGCTGCTCAATTAGTACATAATTCGGTTGATAGTGATGCCAATATTATCTGGGGTATGGTGATTGATGAAAATATGAATAATGAGATCAAGGTGACGTTGGTGGCCACCGGCTTTGAAGCTGAACGGGCTGATCGCAGTCCGACGCTTTTTGGAGGTATTCCTCAGCCGATTGCTCAGCGTTCGGTGGGAGAATTGGCTGATCAGCATGTTGAAACGACTGCCCAAGATGCCCAAGCTACTCAACCAGAACCGCAGCCAGCGGAGCCAGCGATTGCCGACCAGTCTGAAGCCTATGTGCCGTCGGCTTTTCGGGGAATCGAGGAGACAGACGCAGAACCAGAGGAGCCACCGATTCCTTTTGTGGCTGATCGGCCACGTGTCCGTGAGGATGCATTGATTAGTGATCAGCCTTTGGTGCGGGCTGAGCCGGAGTCCCAGGTGCGTGAGCGCTTTAAGGAGGACGAGATCGCTTCTCCAAGCCTATTTGATGAACCGATTCGACCATTTGATCGTGAGGTCGAGCCAGAGACCACTTCGGAAGCTATTCACGCTACTCCAGAGCCAGAGCCAGTGCGCGTTCAGGATAAACCAATCGTCAAGACGTTGTCGTCGCGCTTCAATGATGCTGAGGAAGACGACTTTGATCGCCCTGCTTACATGCGTCAGGGTATGAAAGTGGAGAGTTCGATCATTGAGATCGACGACACACCGGCTGAAACTACAAAAAAGACGAAGTAGCTATATACTATGCGCTGTCCTGCCTGTGGATCTGCCCGAAGTCGAGTTATAGAATCCCGTGATGTTGATGACACGGCGGCCGTTCGGCGTCGTCGCGAGTGTGATGACTGTAATCATCGCTTCACAACCTACGAGCGTATTGAGTTGCCGCGACTCTTAGTAATCAAGAAAAACGGCGAGCGGG
This sequence comes from Candidatus Saccharimonadota bacterium, assembly GCA_046350755.1. Classification (GTDB taxonomy): domain Bacteria; phylum Patescibacteriota; class Saccharimonadia; order CAILAD01; genus CAZDEK01. The sequence continues at coordinate 2,478 of JAXLZV010000003.1, forward strand.
AGCTGTATGATCGCTCGAAGCTAGCGGGCGGTATCTATAAGGCCTGTGAGAAGCGCCCAGTCGGATCTGAGAAGATAGAAGAAGCGATCGCGGATATTGAACGCGACATCTACGGCCTAGGCGAGTCGGAAATTTCGAGCACCGATCTGGGAGAGCTGGTTATGAAGCGTCTCGCGGGGCTTGATGATGTTGCCTATGTGCGGTTTGCGAGCGTGTATCGCAGCTTTACGAGTCTCGATAGCTTTGAAAAAGCGTTGGCTCAGATCAAGAAGACGCGTAAATAATCAATTATTGTAATCGGCTCGGCATACGGTGAGATATAGGCTATCATAAGTGGTATGAAGATATTAGTTATTGGTGAGGCAAAATCGCCCGAGCAGCGCGAAGAACTCGACTATTTGGTCGAGCAGTGCGATAAATTGCTCGATGGGCAGGTGGAACGTCGCTCAAGTACCTCACGGGCGGGAGTTGGTACTATGGAGGCCTATGACATATTGAACACGCCTGCTGTGCTGGTGGTGCGTGACGACGGCGGTGTGGTTGCTATGTGGCAGCATACTTTGCCGCTCTTTAGTGACGTAAGCTATTATTATCATTCTTAGTCGCTCCGGCATCTTGCCGAAAACAGGCCGAAAGCAGTACAATAACAGATATGGAAAAATCTTCTCTCTCAACTTTAGCTGCGGCTGAAGAGGCTCAGCTCGCTGTTTGGGCAAAGCAGCATACTTTTGAGCGATCAGTTCAGCAGCGTGAGGGCGCCGAGCCGTATATCTTTTATGATGGACCGCCCTTCGCTAATGGTATGCCTCATCTCGGGCATATGCTCACGTCAACGTTAAAAGACGCTGTAACGCGCTATAAGACAATGCGTGGCTATTACGTTCCGCGGCGGTTTGGTTGGGATTGTCATGGTTTGCCACCAGAAATGCTGGCCGAAAAAGAGTTAGGAATTTCAGGCAAGAAGGCGATCGAGTCGTACGGTATTGATAAGTTTGTTGGCTACTGTCGTGATTCGGTGCTGCGGTTCACCGCAGAATGGCACGAATATGTAACGCGCCTGGGTCGCTGGGTGGATTTTGCTGATGATTACCGAACGATGGACGTCGACTACATGGAGTCGGTCTTGTGGGCTTTCAAGACGCTTTATGAAAAAGGTCTTATTTATGAAGGCGAACGAGTCGTGCCGTATAGCTATGGCGCGCAAACTTCACTCAGTATATCGGAGACACGCCTTGATGATAGCATGCGTGATCGGGAGGACCTGACGGCGACCATTCGGTTTGCGCTAGCAGATGGTCGTCACCTGTTAGGCTGGACGACTACACCATGGACGTTGCCAGCGAATTTACTTTTGGCCGTTCATGAATCGCTTGACTATGTCGAAATGGGACGGGAGGGTGAGACAGTGGTATTGGCGGCTGAGGCCCTCGAACGCTATACAGCTGAACTCACTGGCTGGCAGCAGCAGAGGCGCTTCAAGGGCTCAGAGCTTGTTGGACTAACCTACGAGCCACTTTTCCCGTACTTTGTAGGTACCGAGAACGCCTTTCGGGTCGTGGCGGCTGATTTTGTCGAAGCCGGAGAGGGTACCGGTGTGGTACACATTGCTCCCGGGCACGGTGAAGATGATTACTGGCTCGGTAAAGCTGAACAGGTAGCAATTTTGAGTCCCGTCGATGACGAAGGTCGATTTACTGCTGAGGTGAAAGACTACGTCGGTCGACTAGTGTTTGATGCCAATAATGAGATTGTGGCCGACTTAGATCATCAGCATAAACTGTTCGCCAAGGCCATCATCACGCATAAATACCCCCATTGTTGGCGTACTGATGTGCCGATCATCTATCGGGCATTAAGCGCCTGGTTTGTCGATGTACCGAAGATTAAAGATCAACTTCTCAAGGCAAATCAGGAAATACATTGGTTTCCAGCTCACATTAAAGATGGCGCCTTTGGTAAATGGCTAGAGAACGCACGGGAATGGAATATTAGCCGTAATCGTTATTGGGGCGCGCCTTTACCAGTTTGGAAAACAGACGATGGTGAAATCATGGTGATGGGCTCGCTCGAAGAGATTCGTGAGCGAGCGGTGAAGCCAGAGTTGGTGACTGATCTGCATCGCCCGAATATTGATGTCGTGGAGCTTAAGACTGATTCTGGTAAGATCGCTCATCGTATCGGTGATGTGTTTGACTGCTGGTTTGAATCGGGTAGTATGCCCTTTGCTCAGCTACACTACCCGTTTGAGAATAAAGAGCAGTTTGAGTCTACGTATCCCGCTGACTTTATTACTGAATATGTGGGGCAAACTCGCGGTTGGTTTTATAATTTGCACGTCATGAGTGTTGCCCTATTTGGGAAGCCGGCCTTTAAAAATGCTGTGGCGCACGGAATTTTGCTTGGCAATGATGGTCGGAAGCTCAGTAAACGACTCGGTAATTATCCCGAGAATTCAGAAACGTTTGATCAATTTGGCGCTGACGCGATTCGATTCTACTTGCTATCTACGCCACTTGTATCTGGTGATACGGCCGCCTACGACAGTAAGTCTCTGCAGGAGGCGCAGCGGAACGTCATCCAAAGATTCAAAAACGTACACAGTTTTTATGCAATGTATGCAGAGGTTGATGCCTATCAACCGAACAAGCAACTTACCCAGCCAAAGTCTGATCACCCGCTTGATCAATGGGTACTTGCTCGGCTTTCGCAGACCGTTACGCAGGTCTCTGAGGCGGCTGATAGTTTTGATACCCCCCGACTTTGCCGCTCGTTATCTGAGTATCTCGACGATGTCTCCAATTGGTATGTCCGTCGTAGTCGACGGCGCTTCTGGAAGAGTGGTGATGATACTGATAAGCAGACAGCTTTTGCAACTCTGCACTACGTTCTTGCTACGACCGCCCAGCTGATGGCTCCGTGGGCACCCTTTGTCGCTGATGAAATCTGGCAGGCAGTGATGTCGACTACCGACGAGGCAAAGTCGGTACATTTAAGTGATTGGCCACAGGCAAGTGAGCCGGATATGGGGACTATTAATAAGATGGCGATTGTGCGAGAGGCCGTCACTCTTGGATTAGCTGAACGGGCGAGCGCGGGCATTAAAGTCCGCCAGCCACTGGCTTCAGCTACGATACAAGCTACCGAGAAGTTATCGACCGCGTTAACTGAGATCATTGCCGAAGAACTTAATGTGAAGATGGTTAAGTTTAAGTTCAATCCGACTAACGCAAACGGTGAGGATAGCGCCGCTACCGTCACTCTTGATACCAAGCTCAACTCTGATTTGAAGGCAGAAGGTGTGGCGCGCGATATTATTCGTTTCGTGCAGGCGGCCCGTAAGTCGGCTGGCCTGCAAGTTGATGATCGTATCGAGTTAGCGCTAGTCGGTGGTGAACAATTGACCTCTGCTCTAGCTGCGCATCAGGAGCTCATATGTGAAGAGACTCTAGCTACTGAGTTTATGACCGCTCCTACCGACCGGCAAACGGTTTCGACCGTTCAACTCAATGGTGAAGAGCTGACTATCGGCCTGGCAGTACGTAAGGGCTAAGTCGCATGCAGAGAGGGTTGAGACGCATAGACTGGATTGTCCTGATTGTCGCATTGCTCATCACGGCATTGGGTCTGCTAGTTCTATATTCATCAGGCATCAAAGCGCAGGAAGTGCGGGCAGAAATCGATGCTACGCGTCAATTCTTGTACGCTGCCGTTGGTCTGGTTGGCTTGGCGATCGTGGCGCGCATTGATTATCGAGTGTTCAAAAGCTATGCCGTGATTTTATATATCCTGATGGTTGGCTCGTTGGTCGCGGTCGATGTGCTTGGCTTTACGGCACTTGGCGCTCAACGCTGGATCAGTATTGGCTTCTTTCAATTCCAGCCATCCGAGTTTGCAAAACTGGCCTTGATAATTGTTTTAGCAGCGTATTATTCACGGGTTTACGATGTGAGTCACCAGCTGCGCTATCTGGTGATCTCACTGCTACTGGTTGGATTACCGATGGCTCTCGTTGTAGCTCAGCCCGATCTTGGGACCGGACTGGTTTTTTTTGCGATCTGGCTGCCAATGACATTAGCCACCCAAGTCAAAAAACGTTATCTCGTGTTTGGAGCGGCCCTGGGCGCTGCTGCCTTGCCGCTCATCTATAGCTTATTGGCGCCCTATCAGAAAAATCGTTTGGTGGTGCTGCTGAACCCTCAGGCTGACAAGCTAGGGACGGGATATAACGTTACTCAGTCTGTGATTGCAGTTGGTAGTGGCGGTTGGTTTGGTCGAGGGCTGTCATCAGGGAGTCAGAGTCAGCTCAACTTTTTGCCTTCGCAACACACTGACTTTATTTTTGCGGTTTTAGCTGAAAAACTCGGCTTTGTCGGGGCAGCTTTGGCAATTACCCTCTATCTCATCTTAATCGTGCGGATATATATCTTAAGCACTCAGTCGATAGATCGCTTTGGGGCATATATTTGTATAGGGGTAGCCAGTATGTTGCTCTTTCATGTGCTCGTGAATGTCGGGATGAATATGGGTATCATGCCCGTGACGGGAATCCCGCTACCACTTATCTCAGCGGGTGGTACGAGTATGTTGATGACGATGTTAGCGCTTGGCTTGGTTCTCAGTGTGGCCCGGAATCGCGAATCAAAGCGCCGCCTGAAAGATGAGACCGTATGAGTCGTCGACCGAGTCGGCGACAGCTGCAGCGGGCTTTATTCGCGATCTTGGCGGCGATCGTAGCCGCGATACTCTTGCGGGCAGCTCCGCAAAAACCCCCAACGACTCAGTTGCAGGGTGGTGATAGCCTCGAAGTAAAAACCGTTTACGATGGAGACACGATTGCTGTTATGCGCGGCTCAACACTCGAAAAGGTGCGCCTACTCGGTATTGATACGCCCGAGACGAAAGATCCACGTAAGCCTGTACAGTGTTTTGGTCGGGAGGCGAGCAGCCGAACGAAGGAGCTATTAACCGGGCGTCGCGTTAGGTTGGAGCTTGATCCGAGTCAGGGGGAGCGCGATCGCTATGATCGACTACTAGTCTATGTTTGGCGAGATGATGGTTTATTCGTCAATAAGTCACTATTGGAAGACGGGTATGCGCATGAATACACCTATCAGTCAGTGCCGTACAGGTATCAAGCGGAATTTAAGGCCGCTGCACAACAGGCTGAGCAGGCTCAAAAGGGCTTGTGGTCGCCAAATACTTGCTCGGGAGACACAAAGCAGCCTGCGGGCTAGAGTAGAAGTGGCTTTGGCCTGTATAATGTAGACATGACAAAAGCTCTCTGTGACGTTGTAATTATTGGAAGTGGACCAGCAGCCTACACGGCAGGTATTTACACGGCGCGTGCTGCATTGAGCACGGTGATGTATGCCGGTGACGTGCCAGGTGGGCAGTTATTGCTCACCAGCGAAGTTGAGAACTGGCCAGGCTTTCGTGATGGCATTATGGGGCCGGAGCTGATGGAGGAGATGAAAGCGCAAACTGAGCGTTTCGGAGTAAAAATTCATCACGAGTTTGTTGCCAAGGTCGTGCCAGGTAAAGGACAGCACAGTGTTGAGCTCGCGAGCGGTGAAGTTATTTCCGCGCGGACGATTATTGTTGCCACCGGCGCACAGGCTCAATGGTTGGGTCTTGAAAATGAAACTCGTTTAATGGCGAAGGGTATTTCAGCTTGTGCAACCTGCGATGGGTACTTTTTCCAGAACAAACATGTCGTTGTTGTTGGTGGTGGCGATACGGCGATGGAAGAAGCCCTGACACTCACGAAGTTTGCCGATAAGGTAACCGTTGTCCATCGTCGGGACAGTTTGCGAGCCAGCAAGATTATGCAGGAGCGAGCACGCAAGCATCCAAAAATTTCTTTTATCTGGGATAGCGCGGTAACTGACGTGCTGGGTGAGAATATGGTATCTGGCGTTGAGATCACAAATCTTAAAACACAGGCTCAACAAACGCTAGACTGCGGAGGCTTATTTGTGGCTATCGGCCATCTACCAGCTACTGACTTTCTCAAGGGGGTCATTGATCTCGATGAGAAGGGCTATATTGCCGTTAAAGATAACGTCTTTACGAGTGTTGACGGGATTTTTGCAGCTGGCGACGTGGCTGATAAGCGCTATCGCCAGGCGATTACTGCCGCTGGCGATGGTTGCAGGGCAGCTCTTGAAGTTGAACATTATCTAGCAAATTTGGACGGCTAAGGGAGGCGATATGGCAAATCCCCCTGATCTAGATGCTTATAAGGCCAGGATTGCCGATCTCCAGGCGCAGGTACAAGAGCTTCAAAAACGGCTTGTTACTGATGAGCTCACCCAAATCCTAAACCGTCGAGGACTGATGGATTATCTCGAGGCGATCGCTAGTGAAGTGCGCTTCCAGCAAAAGCACCCCGATAAGCGTCGGTCAGTTGTTATTAAAGCACTGTCACTCATTTTTATTGATATTGATCATTTTAAGCGGATTAATGATACCTATGGTCATGATGCCGGCGATGCGGTTCTCCGCCAAGTGGCCGATTTGATTCAAGACCAAGTCCGACAGCTTGATATCGTTGGTCGGTATGGTGGTGAGGAGATCGTTGTAGGGTTAGTTGGGGCTGATGAAAAAAATGCCACCAGGATCGCTGAGATCTTACGGGCTGAGATTGAAGCCAGTGAGTTTATGGTGCCAAATAAAGATAACCTGAAGCTAACTGCGAGTTTAGGTGTGGCCGAATTAACGAATGAAAAGTCGGTTGCAGCCGTCTTAAAGATGGCTGATGAGGCTCTGTATCGGGCTAAAGACGAAGGTCGAAATCGAGTTATTGTAGCTTGAGAGATGATGAGTATGGGTGGCAATGTGACATATATGAACAAAGTAATTGACAGTCTGAGTATTCGTCCGGCGCGGATAAATGACATTATCAGACTGAATAAATTATTTATACAATCTATTGATTCAGACTTTACATATTTTAGTGATTCCTTCAAGAAAAAGCTTGCTTCGCAGCATAATATACCTCGCCTTGCGAAAGCCTATTTATCGCCATTTGCACAACTTATTCTGGCCTGGGATGGTCATGAATTAGTCGGCTATTGCTTATTGCGGAGTGAGCCGAAATCGCTCAGTTACTTGCACTGGATGTATGTCAGGCCAGACCAACGAGGGCGGAAGCTGGGCGAGAGCCTCTTACAAGCAGCGATTGAAACCGCTGAGTCGCATCATGCCCACGCCTTACAGCTAGTAACGCACGACAAAGAAGAGTTTTACGCCCGGTATCATTTCACACCGCTACGCCGCATACCCGGATTAATTGGTGGCGCTGATATGACCGTCATGGAGCTGAAACTTGGTTAATCGGCGATACACGACTCCCAGAACCCAGCGCAGGATGTCATCGATGCGGCGCGGCGTATATATATTGCTCTTTCTGATACTACCAATTGGCTTGATCACTTGGTTGATTTTTAGTGGTTCCAATATCATCGAGCGTCAGCCAGTCGTTGCTTCGACTACCAATACGAAACCAGCCAATAACGCCACGACTGGTAAGGTCGTTGAGCAAGGTGCGGTGACTAGCTATACGCCCGAGCAGGTGAAGGCCATCATTAAGGAAACTAATCCTACCTATACTGGGCCGACCCCAGCTCTGAAAACTCAGACTTTTCGCTACACCATGAATGATACCAGCGGCAAAACGGTGAATGTATACGCGCGTGCCTATGTCCAGAGCGATTTGCCAACTAGTGGTCAAACGCCCATCTTCGCCTTTGCACCAGGGACAACCGGTATCGATGATCAGTGTGCGGCCTCGACTGAGGTACCCGCGAAGCGTAATTTTGCTAATTATGCGAGCCATATGGCCGCCTATGCAGCCCAGGGCTACGCCGTTGTGATTACTGATTATGAGGGGATGCGCGATCCTGATCGGATTCATCACTACATGGTGGGGGTACTTGAGGGTCGAGCAGTATTAGATTCGGCACGGGCGTTACGCAACTTATCCTTAACGAAAAATACTGCTGATACAAGCCAGATATTTGTGGCTGGCTACTCTCAGGGTGGACACGCTGCCTATTGGGCGGATAAAATTGCCGGCACTTACGCCCCGGAACTAGAGATAAAAGGCGTGATTGGTTTTGGGCCGGTGACTGATGTGCGGCAGACGCTCACTGATGTTACCCGCGGGGCAAATATTCTGTGGTTTGGGCCTTACTTACTCTATTCATATTCAGATTGGTATAAAGAGACCTATCCCTTAGATCTCATCCTCATGCCGCCGTACTCGAAAAATCTATCGACTGATATCGCAAAGAATTGTATCGACACGAATATTACCTACTGGGGGAATAAGGATATCAACCGAGTCTATACGAAAGACTTTATCGACGCGATGAGGACTGGCTCAGTGGCTTCGGTCGCACCGAGCTTTGATGCCCGGATGGTAGAAAATTTGACGGCGAATACTAAGACTTCCAGTCGTAAGCTGATTAATCATGGCAAACTAGATAATGTTGTTTTACCATCGCAATCTGACGCAGCAGTGAAGCGTTTGTGCAGCCTAGGTAGCCCAGTGTCATATCGACAGTATCCCGATGCCACGCACTACAATACGATGCTTAAGAGCTTCAATGACACACTCAACTGGATGAAAGCGGTGCGAACCGGGGGCACCACTTCGAGTGAATGCAAGCGCTAGTGCACTAGGCTGCCGACAAACAAAAATCCCCCTCTAGGGGGGATTATGCAGCACGTGCCGTGGTTGAGCTTTACGCAGCGATAGACTTGATCGTCAAAACACTCAGGTGTTGACGGTGGCCGTGCATGGTCTTCTGACGCTTTTTCGCCTTGTATTTGAGGACCATAACCTTGTCTTGTTTGGCGTCTGGTTCGGTGACCGTAGCCACTACCTTGGCGCCAGCTACATTTGGTGTACCGATCTTGACGTCGTCGCCGTCGATGATAAGTAGTGGCTCAAAAGTCACTTCTTTGTCATCGCCAACCAACTCAGTTTTGATGGTTTGACCTTGTTCAACCAAGTATTGCTTGGTTCCTGCTTGGATTACTGCCAGCATTATCTTTCTCGTTTAAGCAAACAATGTTGTATGGTATCAGGTTTGCGTGCAAAAGTAAACCCCCCAAAGCCGGCTCCACACCTGGTATAATGTGAAGAATGAAAACGGGTGAGCAATTAGGATGGTAGTAATCGCAGTCGCGAACCAGAAAGGTGGGGTCGGTAAGACTACCACTACGGTGAATTTGGGTGCGTATTTAGCCAAGCTCGGACAGCGTGTTTTGATTATCGATCTGGACCCGCAGGGGAATGCTAGCTCGGGGCTGGCAATCGACAAAGATCATGTTGACCATAGCCTATACGATGTATTGGTTGAAGGTATGCCGCTAGCTGATGTGACGCTGGCGACACGCTATCCGCGCCTCTCGATCGTGCCAGCCTCACCGGTTTTGGCGGCGGCTGAGATTGAGCTCACAAAGCTGCCACAGCGCGAGCGCCGTTTGCGCGCATCGCTTGAAGCGGCTGACTACGACATTGTGCTCATTGATTGTCCACCGTCGCTAGGCCTGCTGACGGTGAATGGTTTGGTGGCGGCCGATCGGCTGTTAATCCCCGTTCAGGCTGAATATTATGCACTTGAGGGTTTGGGCCAGCTCCTGAACACAGTTGCTCGAGTCAAGCAGGCGTTGAACCCGCAGCTCAGCCTGGTTGGTGTAGTACTGACGATGCACACGGCACGGACGTCATTATCCTCGGCGGTAGCCGCTGAAGTGGAGCAACATTTTCCAGATATGGTATGCTCGACAGTGATACCGCGCAATATTCGTTTGGCTGAAGCGCCAAGTCATGGTCGAGCGATTATCGACTACGATCGTTTCTCGAAGGGAGCGCGGGCCTACAAAGCACTAGCAAAGGAGATTCTCGCTCGTGTCAGCTAAAGCATCAAAACCGAGTCGGTTGGGTCGTGGCCTTGATGCCCTCATTCCCACGCAGATTGATGAAGCGACTAATCAAGAAGTCGAGGAAGCAATTCATTTACCCACTGACTCAGTTCATCAACTTTCGGTTTATGATATTGACCCAAACCCTTTTCAGCCACGCAAAGAGTTTCGCGACGAAGATTTGGCTGAGCTATCTGAGTCAATAAAAATTCACGGCGTTGTCCAGCCTCTGGTAGTGACGAAGGCCGGCGATCGTTATCAGCTGATTGCTGGCGAACGCCGCTTACGAGCCTCGAAGCTGGCGAAAAAAGCCACCGTGCCAGCGATTATTCGGAGCTTCGATGAGCAGCAGTCGCTTGAAGTTGCGGTGGTTGAAAATATTCAGCGCGCCGAACTTGGCCCGCTCGAGCTAGCAGTGGCCTATCAGAAACTAATCGACCAGTTTAATTTAACGACTGAGGCGATAGCACAACGCGTTGGCAAAGGCAGTTCTACAATCCGGAATATTTTGCGCTTGCTGAATCTGCCCTACGACGCTAAAAAGGCCCTGCAGGACGGCAAGCTGTCTGAAGGCCAGGCGCGAGCCATTTTGTCGGTGGATGACCCAAAGCAACAGGTCGAGATGCTCAAGCTGGTTTTGAGTCAGGATATGACGGTGCGCGAGGCTGAACAGGTAGCGCGTGATTATCGTGAAGATAAGGCACTAGTTTCAAAGCGGGTAGAAAAGAAAGTCTCGGCCTACCAGTCAGTCAAGGATGGTCTCAGTAAGCATCTGAGTACTAAAGTTGAGATCGGCAATAATGCTCAAGGTGGGCGAGTTATTATACGATTTTACTCAGAAGAAGAACTCAACCGCTTGTACGAGCAAATTACCGGCGAGAATCTACTCTAGACGTAAGCTTGATTATTTTGGACTTGTCGAACTGCTAGGGCTCGAGGGTCCGGTGGTTGCGGTGTTGTAGTCGACATGATTAATGCTGCCGAACTCATTGACTGGCAAGAGCCGGAGACTAGCGATTCCCACCATTTGGCGCTTCGGAATTGGCCCAAGGAAGCGTGAATCTTGGCTGGCGCCAGGATTACGGTTATCGCCGAGGACAAACACGCTATCGGCCGGCACGGTCCACTCGCCGTCGCCCTCGAGAGCGATATTGCCAACATACGGTTCATTCAAGACGAAGCCATTTGGGTTGGCATCATTGATGACTCGTACTTGTCCGTTTCTTACTACCACTTTTTCGCCCGGCAGACCGATAGCGCGTTTTATATAAAAGACATCACGTGCCATACCGACCGGCGTGAAGATTACGACATCGCCACGCTGAATATCAAGTTTGTCGGCCTGTCCGGTCATTTTTTTCCAGCTAGCATCAAATTTTGAGACGATGAGGTAATTACCGTTTTCAAGAGTTGGCTCCATCGAAGAGCCATCAACGTACCAGGCCTGAAAGACGAAGGTGTGGACGAAATAGACGAGGATAGCCGGAACTACTACCCAGGAAACAAGAAAACCCAGTACGCGTCGCCAGAGGGGTTTTTCGGTTGGCTCATCGCTGTCGCCGCCACTATCAGTTGAGGCTGCCTCTGCGGTCGGCGGTGTCTGGCTGGTGGGAGCTGGAGAGGACGGGGGGGTCGGCTGTGGACTCGCTGGTGGCTGAACGGAAAGTGGTTGTGGTTTGCTGAGCTGGCTGATCGGCTGCTGGGCAGCTGGTACCGACCCAGCCGGTGGCGCTGGTTGCGGCGCGACGGGCTCAGGCTGACTAGGTACTGCTGGCTGAGGGGTAGGATCAGTGTTTGGATTCATTCTTGAACTAGTATACCGACTTTTTAGGCTTTACGCACTTGGAGTCGAGTAGGGCTATCAGCTATACTGTCCTTATGCTAATCCGTTCTCGTCGTCCGGCGTCTCAGTCTCCCAAAAGTCCACATCCCGCCGAACAACAGGGCTCATATAGTCAATTTCGGATTCGACGTCGGTCGCGTAATAAAAAACTCATCATAGCAGCAGTTCTCATTGTACTGGTCGGGGTACCGAGTTTTTTGGTGCTAAAAAGCTTGCGGGCGGCGGCCAATGTGCTCCAGGCGCACTCTGGTGCCACGACTGACGCCCTCAAGCAACCCGCTCAGGCACCCGATGCGAAAGTTGAAGCCGAAGGTCGCGTGAATATTGTTTTACTGGGTGTCGGTGACGCCGCACACGCTGGTTCTACACTGTCTGACACGATGATTGTGGCCAGCGTCGATCCTGAGACCAAAGAAGTGGCGATGCTATCTTTGCCGCGAGACCTCTATGTGCCGATACCTGGTCGTGGTTACGATAAGATCAACGCCGCGCACGCCTATGGAGAACTCAAAAAGCAGGGTGAAGGCCCAAATCTTGCGAAAGAAGTAGTTGGTAATGTTCTCGATGTGCCAATCCATTATTTTGTACGGGCTGATTTTACAGGCTTTCGTAAGGCTATCGACACGCTGGGCGGCGTTAAGGTTGATGTGCCGGTTGGTTTATCTGACAGTGAGTACCCCTGTGATAATGATGAGCGACGGGCCTGTGGCTTCTCGATCAAGGCAGGTATGCAGCAGATGAATGGCGCTTTAGCCCTCAAGTATGCCCGTTGTCGGAAGGGTACTTGTGGTAATGATTTTGGTCGAGCCAGTCGTCAGCAGCAGGTCCTTATGGCGATGCGCGAGAAAGCTTTGACGCTGTCAACTCTATCGAACCCAGCGAAGCTGGCGAGTCTGATTGACACCGTAGGCAGCCATGTTCGGACTGATTTGGGGACCGAAGAGCTAGGTCGGCTGTCCGAGATTTTGCGAGAAGTTAAGCCAGAGGCGGTAGTCAGTCGGGTAGTTGATGGCGAGCAGGAAAAACTAGTGCGCTCAACGATGATCGATGGGGCCAGCGTAGTCGTGCCAGAGCTTGGGCCGAAAAACTATGACGCGATTCGTGCCTTTGCTCATACTCTGTTTTTTGATCGTCATATCGTCAGTGAAAATATCCCGATAACTGTCATCGATGCTAGTGGCAAGGCCGGACAAGCACAAAAGGTCGCCGACTTACTCAAGACCTATCGATATAATGTCATCGAAGTGAAGAGCGCCACTCAGATCGCATCCAGTTCGACACTGGTGGCTACAAAGGTCGATTTGGGCTCGTACACGCGCCGCTATCTTGAGCATCGTTTCGGCTTGACGGCTTCGGAGGTTCAGGATGGCCAAAGTCCACAGCTGACGCTTACAATAGGTAGTGACTACACTGGCCTAAACGGAAAGAATCAATAGATGGTCAAGAGGGGGAAACAGCGACTTACGCCGACACAACGGATTTTGTTGTGGCATATTGTGTTGCTTACCCCGGCGCTTGGACTATCGCTAGCCGGTAGTAGCTGGTATTTTCTTTCGGCCCTGGCGGCGATTATGGTGACAATCTTAACCGTGCGTCGCCTCGTGGTGCAGCGGACGGTTCGTATTATCTTGACGCGTTCGCTTGAGCCGGCTATGTTGGTGGGCTTTGCGATCGCTTACCTCGGCCTGTCGAATGCGATTGTACCTTTGCCACTTTGGCAGCAAACGCTTGTACTGATCGGGGTGTTTGTTTTGCAGTTGCGTTATCTCTTAGCGCAATTTCGGGTCCAAACTGTACACATTCAAAGCATTTTCTCAATAATCCTCATTATATTGGTAAATACCGTTTGGGCGCTGATAGCAACGACCAACGGCGTGGCTGGCTTTGTTGGCTTATTGGTAGTTTGGATCGCCAACTACGTTATCGTCCATTTCTGGTTGGAGCGGACTGGCTTTCACAATTCATTCTTAGCTGCGGTGTGGAGTATTATCGCAGTTGAGGCCCTCTGGGTTACCAGTATGGCGCTGGTGTTCTACACCCTACCAGGAACGACACTCGTGGTATCACGTTCGGCACTCTTTCTGGTTATTATTGCCTACGCCTGGGGAAGTATGTTGATACTACATAGTAAGCGCAAGCTGTCGAAGCGTCTGGTGGTGGAATATGGCACTATCTGTGCGTTTTTACTACTGATATTGTTGGTGATGACCGGGCAATGAACTTTTATTGACAAACAGAAGATTATTTAAAGGAGGTATGATGAAAGAAGCAGATGAAACACCCAAGGACGTGGTAGCAAAGCCGACCAAATCAGTGGCCGGTGATACGCCACGACGGGCGAGCGCCAAGCCAGAGCCAGCTGAACCCCCGCGCCCAGTAAATTATTCTTCACGCCCACAGTCGGCTCCTGCTGGCATGAATCTGGTGGTGGTTTTTCTCGTGGCATTTGTGGCTGGTATATTAGGCGCTGGTCTCTATGCGCGTTATGCGCCGGCTAGCAATAACTCGACCGTCGAACAGTCGAAGCAGGTTACTCTCCAGGAGAATTCGGCGACGATTGATCTGGTGAAGAAAGTGGGCCCGAGCGTAGTCAGCATCAATACGAGCTCGCAGGTGCAAGGCTTTTTTGGTAGCCAAGAGCAGAAAGGTGCTGGCACCGGCGTTATCGTCAAGGACGATGGCCTCATTTTGACAAATAAGCATGTAGTCGAGGGTGCTTCGACCGTGACGGTTATCATGAATGATGGCAAGCAGTATGACGGTAAGGTGCTGGCTACAGACCCAACTAACGACATCGCGTTTGTGAAGGTGAGCGCTAGTGGGTTGCCAGCCGCTGATCTTGGGGATTCTGACAAGGTCGAAGTCGGCCAGCGAGCTATCGCGATTGGCAACGCGCTTGGTGAATACGACAATACCGTCACGACCGGTGTCATCTCGGGAAAGAAACGGCCAGTCCAAGCCTCTGATGGCCAAGGCAATACGGAGACCCTGACAAATCTCTTCCAGACTGATGCAGCTATTAACCCTGGTAATTCAGGTGGGCCATTACTGAATATCGAAGGTCAGGTAATCGGCATCAATACGGCTGTCGCTAGTGGTAATAATGCCCAAAATATTGGTTTCGCGATTCCTATCAATGAAGTAAAGGGCGCGCTGGATTCGGTAGTTGCCAAGGGTACCATCGTCAGACCTTATCTTGGGGTGCGCTATGTGATGATTACCCCAACTTTTGCCGAGAAGAATCAGCTAACTGTTAAAGAAGGGGCTCTCTTGCGAGGGGATACGGAGACGCTAGCGGTATTGCCGAATAGTCCAGCCGCCAAAGCCGGGCTGAGAGAGGGTGATATCATTATCAAGATCAACGGCACAGCCGTGACAACTGATAGTCCATTACAGAATGTGGTGGCCCGACAAAAGGCTGGCGATACTGTGACTGTGACCTACGTCCGTGATGGCAAGGAACAAACTACTCAGGTGAAACTCGAAGAATATCAGGCAAATACTCGGAACTAGCAAGAGTAAATATGGGGATTGGTTGCTGTTCTGCAGCGAGCAAGATGTGTGTTTCTAGCAAAAAGAGTTCATCAACGGGAGGTAATTTCAGCTGATTTTCTCGAAGCCGAGGATAAAATAATCTTGGTAGATTGGCTTGAGCAGGGTAGCTGCAGCGATCTTGATGAGCTCGGGCTGTTGCCATGGGTCTGACTCGATAAAAACCAGTGCGCGCGAATTGAGATGCACGGGGATGTGCTCAAAAAACTTTCGATATAACGCCAGTCCGTCGTCGTCGCCGCCAAAGAGTGCGACATGCGGTTCATTTTCGACTTCCGGCATCAGCTCGATCGAGCGCGCGACATAGGGTAAGTTAGCTGCGATGGCATCAAATTTTCCAGAGATGTTTGAGAAAATATCTGATTTGATAAACGTAATATCATTCGTACTCGGCAATAATCTTGCTGCGTTTTCGTGTGCTAATTCCAGAGCTTCATCACTGATTTCGCTAGCGGTAAGGCTCAGGTCTGGTCGTAAGTACTTGAGTGAGATAGCGATCGCGCCACAGCCGGTACCCATGTCGAGGACAGAGGCATTCTGCGGTAAGCGCTTGGTCAGCTCGGCTACAATGGTCTCAGTTTCAACCCTTGGAGTAAGGGCTCGCGCATCGACGGCGAACTCTAGGCCCGCGAATTCGCGATGGCCAAGCACATAACTGAGCGGCTGGCGGCTGGCGCGCTTTGCGGCCAGAGAACGGATCGCGGCAATGTCTGAGGCCCCTAACTCATCGTCGCTATGCGCGAGCAGCCAGGCTTTATCTTGATTGAGCACGTCGGCTGCGATCAGCTCAGCATCAGTGCGCCCGCCAGTTATTCCTGCGGCCACGAGCTTGTCAGCTACCTCTCGAATGATTTCGTCGACGGTCATGATTGTTCGGCAAGCGCGCGATCGATATCGGCTTGATGGAGGGCTTCGTGATGTTCATCGAGCGCTCCGTCCATAAAACGACTGATGCCATGGGTCGTAAAGCCAATCCGATGATCGGTGATGCGGTCTTGTGGAAAATTATAGGTCCGAATCTTTTCCGAGCGGTCCCCGGTGCCAATCTGTGAGAGTCGGGCATCACCGAGTTCTTTGCGCCGCTTTTCTTCCTCGAGCGCCAGCAAGCGAGAGCGTAGGACGTTGAGGGCTTTAGCGCGGTTCTTGATCTGGCTTTTCTCATCCTGACAGGTGACGACGATCCCGGTTGGCAGGTGAGTTAGGCGGACGGCCGAGTCGGTCGTATTGACGCTCTGTCCGCCATTGCCACTCGAGCGGTACACATCGACGCGGATCTCATTATCGGCAATCTCGAGCTCGGTTTCCTCGGCTTCGGGGAGGACGGCTACCGTCACGGTTGAAGTATGGGTGCGACCTTGAGACTCGGTGGCCGGGACACGCTGCACGCGGTGGACACCTGATTCATACTTAAAGGCCGCATAGGGTGCAGCACCGCTGGCCTCGAGAATGACTTCTTTGTAACCGCCGACTTCATTGGGGGATTCGGAGAGAATCTGGAGTTTGAGGCCATGTGTTTCGGCATAGCGGGCGTACATGCGAGCGAGTTCGCCAGCGAAGAGGGAGCTCTCATCACCACCAGCACCAGCGCGGATTTCGATAATGGCGGTTTTATTATCGTGCGGATCGATGGGCACGAGAGCAGCACGGACCTTGTCCTGCAAGCTTTCCAGCTTTGACTCAAGCTGTGGAATCTCGGCGGTTGCCAACTCACTCATCTCCGGATCATGAGCCAGCGTACGGGCCTCCGCAAGATCGTCTTCAGTCTTGGTGACATCTTCAAAGAGGGCAAGCTTAGTCATGAGATCGCGCTGCTCGTGCACCAAGGCGGCTGCTTTTGGGCTAGCATAGACATCTGGACGTGCTAAATCAGCCTCGATTTGGGCGAGTCGAGTCTTCATCTTCTCAATGGTGGCGGGATCGATCATACTCATAGTCCTATTTTACAGCAGAAAGACGCCAGGTCAGCGGACCGCAGCGTCTTTCGTGAGCAATGTATTTAGTTACTTGTCGGCAGATTCGTCGATTTTGGCATCTTTAGCAGGCGCGTCAACGGTATCGGCCTTGATCTCTTTTTTGATCTCCGCGAGAGCCGCTTTGGCATCTTTCGTCTCGACGGCTGGCTTGTCAGCTTTCTTGCTGGCCTTTGGCTTGGCGGTTTTCTTGATCTCGCCACTCTTCTTGCGGAGAGCCTCGAAGCGATCCACGCGACCGGCGGTGTCGACGAGCTTCTGCTTGCCGGTGTAGAACGGATGGCAATTCGAACAGATTTCCACGGTAATCTCTGGCACCGTAGAGTGGCTCGTGAAGGTCGTGTTACAACCGAGGCAGGTTACCTTGGTCTCGACCCAGTCGGGATGAATATTCGCTTTCATAACTCGAGTATGATACCAGGTTTGATCAGGCGGGTCAAGAACGGATTAGTCGGTAGTATTGCAGGAAAACCACAAAACCCCCACTCGGATGAGCGGGGGTTTTGCTTGTGCCCTATGGCGAGAGCCGATTTACATCAAGCCAAGCTTACGAGCACATGATGGCCAAGGTGACCAGCCGCGAGCGGCTTGGGTGGCCTGAGCCTTAGCGTCCTGGACGGCCGGTGGCGCAAGGTCTGGACGGGCATAGCCGCCATAGTTGCCCCAGGTCGACAGGGAGTACTGGTAGGCACCGTAGTAGCCGTTACCAGTGTTTTTGGTGTAGTCACCGCCAGCTTCACAGAAACGTAGCTTGGCGAAGGCGTCAGCACCGCCAATGATGACAGGAGCGACGGTCGCACGTACGGTCTGGACACGGGCCTTCAGCTTAGCTTTCGCAGCCGCTTCAGCCTGGGCAGCAGCTTCTTGTTTAGCCTTGAGGGGCTTCACAACCGCGTCGTCAAATGACGGCTTGGTCGAAACAACTGCTAGGGGTTTATACGATTTTATGTCGTTTGAGATGTTTAAGGTGACGATGTGGGTCGTAGTGCCCGCAGCCTCGGCGCGGGGCGTCAGCTGGGCGGTAGCCGGGATTTGCACGAGTGAAGTGGCTACCTGGGAAATGAGAATGGCCGCAGTGGCCAAAACTTCTGTGTAGATACGCATGAGCGTCCCTAAAGTGGGAAGAAGTGAACTCCTTTCCACCCTCCGTCGAACCTGTTATCAGGGGTTAGCCTGACGTTTAGAGGTTCCTGCCAGCCTATCTGGAGCACATATAGCTTCCAGGTAAGCCCCTCTGAAAGAAAACGACCCTACCAGGTAGGGCCATTTCTCCAGAACGGCGGCTATCATACCAAATCATAAGCAGTTTGTCAAGGGTTTTTAGGGCTAGTTTTTAGGTTATACTAGTAAACAACAGATAGTGAATGAGGCTCTACAGGAGGGGATGTGGCGAGAAAAAAGGCACATAAGAAGAAAAAGCGGCAAGCTAGAGTTCAAGCCGCTCCAAAATCTCAAGCCCCTGTGGTAGGTGAGACGAATTACGTCGAGTCTGGTTCAGTCGTCGGCTCAGCTCA
Source organism: Candidatus Saccharimonadota bacterium (assembly GCA_046350755.1). GTDB lineage: Bacteria > Patescibacteriota > Saccharimonadia > CAILAD01 > CAZDEK01. Next base: position 21,290 of record JAXLZV010000003.1, read on the forward strand.
GGCTGCTTCGAAGAGTAATGATTGGAGCTGGCAAACCTACGTGATTCTGGCCGCCGCCGCGGTTATTATCCTGTTTGCTGGCTGGCTGGTGATTCGCTCGCTAACTACCAGTCAGATCGCTCCGCCGAAAAGCCCATCTGGGAGTAGTTCAATCCCCATTAGCGGTGAGGCTAACCCGCAACAGTTGCAGGCTGGCACACCTGAGGTGCAATCGGGGGGTAATCCGGGAGGCGCCAGCTCATCAGAGAACAATGGCTTACAGGAGCCACAGTCGCTGACGCCAGAGCAACTGCAAGGCCTGCAATAACCTTGACCGAGAGCCCCAGATAGGGTAAGATAGTCGAGCTAATCTATTAATCACCACAGCAGCTTCATGCTTATCGTCTCTACGGAGCATAAGCCAACTTCCTCCCGCTCGGGACGAAGCTGCCAGGTAACAAGGAAGAGGAAATATGCCTACTAAAGCAACTGCGTCGAAAACTGACGCTTCTACAAATTTGCAAGAGCTCTTGCAAGCTGGTGCCCACTTTGGTCATCGCACTGAGCGTTGGCACCCAAAGATGGGTCAGTACATTCATTCTGCCCGCAATGGCGTGCATATCATTGATCTTATTCAGACCGAGAGTCAGCTCGAAAAGGCTGAGAAATTCGTTCGTGAGCTGACTGCTGACGGCAAGCTCATTATGTTTGTCGCAACCAAGCGCCAGGCGAAAGGCATTGTGACTGAAGCTGCTCAATCGGCTGGCATGCCGTATGTGACTCACCGCTGGCTCGGTGGCATGATGACGAACTGGGAGACGATTTCGAGTCGTATTCGCCATCTGAAGAAGCTCGAAGCTGCAAAGGCCGATGGGAGCTTGGAGCGTTTGACGAAAAAAGAGCGTTTGCTGATTGATAACGAGATCGAGAAGTTAACTAAAGTGTTCTCAGGGGTGAAAGAACTAACGGCTCCCCCAGCGGCGATTTTTGTGATCGATGTGATGCGTGAAATGACCGCGATTAAGGAAGCTGGCACTCTGAAGATACCGGTTATCGCAATGGTTGATACCAACGCTGATCCGAGTCTTGTGCAGTATCCGATTCCGGCTAATGACGACGCTATCAAGTCGATTGCGCTGATTACTGGTCGAATCGCCCGGGCTGCGGCCGAAGGCCAGGCTGCTTATAACGCCAAAACAAAAGCTGAGACCAAGGAGGAAGAGTAAATATGGCAATTTCAGTAACTGATATTCAGAAGCTCCGGCAGATGACCGGTGCTGGCATGATGAAGGCTAAAGAGGCACTCGAAGAAGCCAACGGCGACATGACCAAGGCCCAAGAAATCCTGCGCGTTAAAGGAATGGCGAGTGCTGACAAAAAATCAGATCGCGCTGCTAGCGCCGGGATGATTGGTAGCTATGTTCATGGTGGTCGCATTGGTGTCTTAGTTGAGGTGAACTGTGAGACTGACTTCGTCGTTAAGACAGAAGACTTCCAAGAGCTGGTTGAAGAGCTCTCTCTGCATATCGCGGCAATGAATCCACAGGTGGTGAGCCGGGAAGATGTTGTGGAAGACGTGCTGGCTAAAGAAAAGAGCCTGTTTGTAGAAGAAGTCAAAGAATCGGGTAAGCCCGCCGAACATGCTGCTAAGATCGTCGAAGGCAAGCTCGATAAATGGCTTGGAAGCATCGCCTTGATGGAGCAGACCTACTACAAGGATGACTCGATGACTATCGAGCAGCTCGTGAAGGCTACCATCGGTAAACTGGGTGAAAATATCGTTGTTCGTCGCTTCGTACGCTTCGAACTTAACGGCGAATAGATCGCGCCTACTCGTAGAAAAGCAGCCCCAAAGACCAAGCGGGGCTGTTTTTAGATAATTGACTAAATGACAATATTATGATATATGTAATCATTACTGTACCTTCGATATAAGGAGTTCGTTTTGAATCTCAAGCGAGAGTTGTCATTCCTCCGTGAGCGACTGCGTCGCCGTGAGGGGCGCAAGCCCAGCGCGGAAGATGTTTCCATCAGCTACCCAGGGCGTCCCTTCAATGCTACGCCAAACTTCTATTACTTCGCGCAGTGCGGACGACCCTGCTACCTGCCGATCTACCCGGGGCCTCGTCTCGGTGGGCGAGACTGGGCGGTGACTGAGGGTTGGCCGTGTGAGTTCTACAGCCGACACGAACGAACTGCCGGCCCGCACTGCTACTGCGAGACCGGTGTGAAACCGGGTGACTGGGTCCAAGTCGTAGCCCAGGTGCGTGGTCAGATGATCACCAATGAGATTGGCCATCGGAGCGACATTTGGGACGTGATCCTGCTGCCGCGCGAGAAGGCCACTCGCAACGTAGGGCTTCTGGTTCCCGCGGATCAAGAGTCCTACTACGGACTTGCTTCAGATATGTGGCTCGGCAATACCGGCTGGCACGGTATTCCGTTCCATCGCCTCAATGGCGATCCATGGCCGAAGTGATCTCGGTCATCTCATTCTCAAGTCGGGGCGCTTCGTACGCTCCGACTCTTTCTTTTTTATCGATACAAACCTGATATAATGATCGGTATGCAAGAAATTCTCAAAAACTCCGAAGAGGCGATGAAGCGTGGCCTCGACTACTTTCAGACTGAAATGGATGGCGTCCAGGCTGGTCGGGCGCAGACTAGCTTAATTGAAGGTGTGAAGGTTGATGCCTATGGTCAAGAAATGACTATGAAGCAGGTTGGTACCATCTCAACGCCCGATCAACGTACCCTTCAGGTCCAGGTGTGGGACACTGCGTTGGTGTCAGCGGTTGAGAAGGCGATTCGTGACAATCAGTCGCTCGGTCTGTCCCCCGCTACAGATGGCAATATGGTGCGTATGCAGATCCCGGCCATGACTGAAGAGCGCCGTCTCGATCTGGTGAAGGGGCTGTCTGAAAAACTCGAAGCCGCGAACGTCACGCTGCGAAACGCTCGTCATGATGGTCTCAAGAAGGCTAAGACCGCCAAAGAAGACGGCTCGATGCCCGAAGACGAGTACTTCAAGACCGAAAAAGCTCTCGACGAACTGATCAAAAAGTATCAAGCGCAAGCCGAGCAGATTTTCGCGGCAAAAAAACAAGAAGTACTGACAGTCTAGCGACGTTTTTCAGTCCGTCCTCAGAAAATATCAGCTATAATACTGGTAATGATTTTGATTATTCTGCTGGTGCTGTTGGTCTTCTCAGTACTCGTGATCGCTCACGAGTTTGGGCATTTTATCGTTGCCAAACGTAACGGTATCAAGGTCTATGAATTTGGGGTTGGTTTCCCACCCAAGCTGTGGGGTAAAAAGTGGCGCGGCACCGAGTATACGGTGAATCTCTTGCCGCTTGGCGGTTTTGTTCGTCTCGAAGGCGAAGATAATGAATCGAAGGGTCCGAAGAGCTTCGCTTCGAAGTCCCTTTGGGTGAAGACGAAGGTCCTGATGGCGGGTGTTGCGATGAATACGCTGATCGCTTGGGTTATCTTTACTTACTTGGCGGCGACTGGCATTCCGCAGATCTTTCCCTTTAAGATGCCCAGCCTTGGCCCCATCACCCCGATAGAGACTACAGCGCCTAAACTGGTGGTATTCCAAGTCGGCAAAGACAGCGTGGCAGAGGCAGCCGGTATTACCACCGGAGACTCCCTGGTTACGATCAACGGCCAGGCTTTTCGAGATGAAGCGGCGCTCAAAGAGTTTACGAGTGCCAATGCCGGCAAATCTGTAAAAATTGTCTATACCCACAGTGGTGTAGACAAGACTGTCGATGCCACCCTTGGTAATGATCCATCGAAGGGGATACTTGGTGTGGTTGCCATTCCACAGACGAAAGATAAGTACGAGTGGTGGGCAGCACCAATCGCCGGGCTGCTGATAATGTGGCAGGCGATGTTGGCAACAGTCGTGGCCTTTTTTGGCGCCATCGCGACTCTCCTCACCCAGTTTAAAGTGGCTGAAACGGTGACTGGCCCCGTGGGTGTAACTGCGGTTTTTGGGCAGGTTGTACGTTTTGGCATGGACTATGTATTAGTGCTGGTAGCCTCGATATCGTTATCGCTGGCAGTTATTAATGCCCTGCCATTACCGGCGCTCGATGGTGGTCGTTTATTCTTGCTGGTCTTGAAACGACTTGGTGTTCCGATCAGCGATAAGTCGGAAACCTGGGCTCACGTCGCGGGTTTTGTAGCCTTGATTGCACTAGGAATAATCATTGCTCTCAGTGACATCAGCCGTTTCTTCTAGAGATGTGACCAGCGGCGGTCAAAAAGCTGCCTGGCGGTTTGAGGATGCGATTTGGGTCCTGATATTGCCAATATTGCTGCCGCTGGTCGTAGTCTTTAGTTTGCAGATATACGCCGGGCTCGGCTTGCTACCAGGCCGATGGCTCGAGCTTATGAGCGCCGATTCGCGACTCGCATTAGTGGTGCAGTATTTCTTCAGCCTGATGATCTATGGTGCGGTGATTGGCTGGTTGGTATGGCGCCGCCGAGCCCGCTGGCAGGATCTGGGGGTCAAGACTTTTCAACCCCGTTGGCTAGCGGTGGTGGGTGGCCTCTATATCGTGCAGGTTATCGCAATGATCGCGGTGTTTGCACTTGTCGAGTTACTGTTGCCGCAGGTTAATCTCGATGAAAAGCAGTCGGTGCTAGAATTCGGCTTGCAAGGCTGGGGGTGGTGGTTGAGTTTTGTATCGACCGTAGTGATAGCACCGGTACTTGAAGAAATAATGTTTCGGGGCATAATGTTTACGGCTCTAACATCTCGCTGGCGGGTTTGGCTAGCGGCCATCGTGTCATCGCTGGCTTTCGCCTTCCTGCACGGACAGGTAAATGTTGGTATCTACACCTTTATCTTTGGCTTATTGCTCTGCTGGCTCTATCGCAAGAGCCGCAGTATCGTCCCGGGTATTATCTTGCATTTTCTGAATAATCTGGTGGCATTTTGGCTGTTGAGTCAGGCGGTAACGTGATAAAGGTTGAGGCCACCTATCTACTCCTGGTAGACTGGTAAGAATGAAACTGCCACGAGTCCGCCTTCCAGAATTTATTGGGCGGCTGTCCCACGATATTGGTATCGATTTGGGGACAGCCAACACGCTTGTGTATTTGCGTGGTAAGGGCATTGTGATCGATGAGCCCAGCGTAGTGGCGATTAATAATAAGACGCGTCAAATTTTAGCAATTGGCGATGAAGCGAAGCGCATGGTTGGGAAGACTCCGGCGAATATTGTTGCTTCGCGCCCTCTGGTCGATGGGGTCGTCTCGGACTTTGAGGTGACGGAGCAGATGTTGAAGTATTTTATTGATAAGGTGCACAAACAGAGTTTTGCTTTGATCCCGCGCCCGCGGGTTGTGATTGGCATTCCATCTGGCGTCACGGAGGTCGAAAAACGGGCCGTCGAAGATGCTGCTACCAACGCCGGTGCGCGTTCAGCGTATTTGATCGAAGAGCCGATGGCGGCGGCAGTGGGAGCTGAATTGCCAGTCCACGATGCCGCTGGCTCGATGATCGTTGATATTGGTGGTGGTACTAGCGAAGTCGCCGTTATCTCACTGGGTGGCATTGTGGCCTCGCGGTCGATTCGTATCGCGGGTGATGAGTTGACTGAGGATATCATGACGTTTGCGAAAGAAGAGTTTAATCTCCAGGTAGGTGAGCGCACAGCTGAAGCGATTAAGATTTCGGTTGGCTCCGCTAGTGAGCTTGATCATATGCTCGAGGCACCAATTCGCGGTCGTGATATCGTCACTGGCCTACCAAAAGAGGTGATCATTAATTCTGATCAAGTGCGGGCCGCGCTCTCTAAGTCAGTGCGGGCAATCGTCAACGCCGTCAAAGACACTATCGAAGAGACCCCACCCGAACTGATCGCTGATATTATGGACCGAGGCATTCATCTGGCCGGGGGCGGTGCGCTGTTACGCGGCCTGGATCAATTATTGCAACAACAAACCAAGATGCCAGTGGTGATTGTAGATGATCCATTGACGGCCGTTGCGCGGGGGACCGGTGCGGTGCTTGAGGATCTTGATACGCTAAAAGATGTTCTGGTGTCGACGCAGTACGAAAAAACTCCGCGTTAATTGACGCTGAAGATATGGAGGGTAGATGCGGAAAAACTCAAGAGCGCGCCTAGCGGCAATTATTACAGTCGTGGTAGTGACGGTGATTTTGGCTTTTCAGCTACTTGGTCTGTGGCGTCCTTTTCAAATCGTGATTGATGGGATTACCCGCCCGATTAGCGGCGCGTTGTCGGGTATGACGCGCGGCATTGGCTCTGGCATATCCACATTAGGGTCGCTAGCGACTTTATCGAAAGAAAACGCTCGCTTGAGCCAAGCTCTGTCCGAAAAGGAGTCACAGCTGGCGGAACGCAAGGAGGTTGAGCAAGAGAACGAACTTTTGAGGCAGCAGCTCAATTTTTCAAAAAATCAGCCCTTCCAACTGATTGGCGCCTCAGTCGTCGGTTATAGTCCAGATAATGTTCGCCGCAGTTTGACAATCGATCGCGGCTCGAACGATGGCATTACTGCCGGCCAAGCTGTCATGAGCTCGGGGGTGATGGTTGGTAAGGTTGATAAGGTCAATGATCGCTCAGCCATAGTGTATTTGGTTAATGACCCAGAATTTCGTGTCCAAGGCCTCAGTCAATCTGGTCGCGCACGTGGCATCGTTCGTGGGCAATTGGGTAGTGGTCTGCATTTTGAAAATATCGCCCAAAGTGAAACTCTCGAAAAGGGTGAGTACGTCCTGTCGGCCGGTTCGGAGTTGGTGCCTAAGGGCATTCTTATTGGCGCTATTGAATCGATCGACCGCAGTGATAATGAGATTTTTCAGGCGGCAAACTTACGTCCGTTAGTTGATTATCGGCGACTTGAGACCGTCTTTGTGGTGAAGAACTAGTGCGTACAGGGTGGCTCATTTTTCTGGCGCTGGTAACTGCACTGCTGCAGACCGCACTCCATGGTTTGGGGGCAAATGTGGTTATCCCGAATCTTCCTTTAGTATTAATCGTATGGATTGCGCCGCGAGTATCCGCAGCCCGGTTGTCGGCAATCGCGGTGACGATGGGGATCATTCTTGAGTCAAATAGTCTGCTGCCATTTGGGACACAGCTACTTGGGTTACTCGTATTTGTCTTGGCGGCGAAGTTAATTTTGCAGGAAGAAACCGAAAGCCGTCTGGGCTTCCAGGTTGCTCTAGTGGTTGCCGCAACCATGATTTCGGTGGCTATTTCCGCGGCTAGCTTGCCATTTAGTGATATCGCTCAATTTTGGACCACAATACTCTTCCAGGGAGCCCTAGAAAGCTTGTATAATGGAATTATTATTGTGTTACTTGCTGGCTTGACCAATGGTCGGTCAAGGCGTGGCGATCAGCAGCGTCGTTATCGCTTGCCTGCTTAAGTCTCACAGTGTGGGAATGAACTAATGTTGAGAGAGAGGGGTAGCTATCGCACGATCTATCTTCGGTAACCACGACCAAAAACTAGCAATCAAGTCCTCTTCAAAAGAGCGAGCGGTTCGCGATAGCGAGGCGTGGTCGGTGGCGATCTTGCCAGGCAGTGGAGAGACATCACGGTCGTCTCATCAGATGGATTACCGGTATGTCCGTTGGTGCTTGGGGGTAGTAGTTATCAGTGCGTTGCTGCTCATTGGCCAGCTCTTTCAGTTGCAGGTGGTGCAGGGCGCGCGCAACCAAGCCTTAGCTGATGGTAATCGTATCCGTCAGAACGTCATTCGAGCTCCTCGCGGCGCGATTTATGATAGCAAGGGTGTGCTGCTGGCACGCAATGTGGCTAACTTTGACCTAGTCGTAATCCCGGCCCGATTACCAAAAAAAGCACCTGATCGTGATGCGTTGTATGCCAAGTTGGGGGCTATCATTGCCAGGCCAGCCGCCGACATTAAGGCGGTCGTCGAAAAAGATACTCTGGCTACGCCGCTGCCTGTCTTGCTGCAAGAGAATGTCGATCGTGAGATTGCGTTATCGATCGAAGAGCAGATTACTGACCTACCGGGAGTTGATCTTGATACGAACCCGGTGCGCGAATATCTTGATGGTGGACAGCTGTCCCACTTTCTCGGCTATACCGGGCGAGTGTCGGCAGATGATTTAAAGAAAGCTCAAGCCGCTACCAGCTATCGACCGACCGATTTTATCGGTAAGCTGGGCATCGAACGGGCTTATGAAAGCGATTTACGCGGGAATAATGGGGCCGAGCAAACGGAAGTCGACGCGACTGGCAAACCGATTAAGGTCTTAGCGTCCAAGGATCCAGTGGCGGGCAACTCCTTGAAGCTATCGATTAATTTTGGCTTGCAAAAAGCGATGTCGGATGCGCTCGCTCGCGAAGTCAATGCGGCTGGCTCCGGTCGGGGTGCCGCGGTCGCTATGGACCCTCGAACAGGCCAGATTTTGGCAGCCGCTAACTATCCCAGCTACGATAATAACCTTTTCGCCCGCGGCATCAAGCAAGCCGATTATCAATCCTTACTGAATAACGAGAATCGCCCGCTCTTTAATAAGGTGGCTGGTGGTGGCTATCCAGTTGGCTCAACGATCAAGCCATTCGTGTCGGCCGCAGCGTTTCAGGAAAAGGTGATCAATACATCGACCGTAATTCAGGATAATGGCAAGATTGAAGTCCCAAACATGTATGATCCATCGATCGTATATACCTTCAAAGGCTGGAAGCCAGAGGGCTTGGGTAGCGTTGATGTGTTTAAGGCGATCTCTATGAGCTCGGATGTCTTTTACTATACGGTTGGCGGTGGCTATCAGAATTTTAAGGGTCTAGGCGTGACTCGACTGCTGTCGTATTACAGTAAATTTGGTTTTGGTTCAAAAACCGGCCTCGATATCGGTGACGAAACGGCGGGATCAATGCCGAGCCCTGAAAAGAAAAAGAAAGCCACTGGTGAAACTTGGGGAGTAGGTGACACCTATAATATTTCGATTGGACAGGGGGACTTTATGGCTAGCCCATTACAGCTGGCGACCGCCCTCAGCTCCATCGTGAATGGCGGCACACTTTATAAGCCATACTTAGTCAAAGAAATTACCGATGAAAACGGTAAGCTTGTGAAAACTGTTCAGCCACAGGTTACTCGCAGTAACTTGATAAGCCCAGAGTATCTCGCGCTAGTTCGCAAGGGCATGCGTCAAACCGTAGAATCGGGGACTGGTTGCTGCTCGATTAATCGTGAAGTTCCGGTGCCGGTGGCCGGGAAAACTGGCACGGCCGAAACGAGTTCGGAGGGCTATGATGGCAAGAATCCCCGCACCAAGCCTCATGCTTGGTTTGAAGCCTATGCACCGAGTGATAATCCCGAAATAGTCGTCGTTGCACTGGTGGAGTACTCCGGCGAGGGGGCTGAATATGCCCTGCCGGTCGTTCGCGATACCCTCAAGTGGTACTTTACAGAAGGAAAGAAGTAGGCTTTTGTTCACGTCAGTCGGCAACTGCTTGACCTGCCAATTAACGGCGTGCGATAATACGTCGCGACAAGGATTACAACCTGAAGGCAGACTCTACGTAAGAGAGGCTCATGGCAGCCTTTTTTACGTAGGGAAGAGCCTCTCGGCGAAAGGAGCTAATTGTGAATAAGAAATCATTTTACGTTACGAGCGATGGGCTGGAGAAGCTCAGAGAAGAACTTGATGATTTGGTCAATGTGCAACGCAAGAAGATTGCCGCTGCGCTGAAAGAAGCTAAAGAATTTGGCGATCTATCGGAAAACGCCAGTTGGGACGACGCCAAAGAGCGCCAAGCATTTATCGAAGGGCGTATCGCTGAGATCGAAAATATCCTCAAGAATGCTGTCGCGATCGAAAAAGGCAAAGGCGATATCGTAGCAGTTGGCTCAACCGTCCACGTTGAGCTAGAAGAGGGTGAGCAGCAGTTTAGTATCGTCGGTTCAACTGAAGCCGATCCTGAACTCGGCAAGATCTCAAATGAGAGTCCGATCGGAAAGGCACTGTTAGGCAAGAAACCGGGTGATGAAGTTGAAGTCCAGGTACCGGCCGGAACAATCACCTATAAGATTACAAAGATCGCCTAATTCCTCGTACGCGCACAGCTTCCGTCATTTGTTCACAAACCCGCTGCGCTATCGGCGGGTTTTCTGATAGAGTACATATAATAACGAGCCGTTAAGTTTTTACCAATGAATCCTGAATCCACCCCATCTAAATACTGGCTAGCCCAACTCCTTGACCTGATTACTGAACGCAAGTCAGCCGGTCGAGTTGTTGTGGCCTCAGGCATTACCCCGTCGGGGCCGTATCATGTCGGGCATTCGCGCGAGATTTTGACGGCCGAGGCAATCCGCCGTGGTCTTGAGACGCGTGGGCGTGAGGCGCTTCATATTCATAATGTCGATGATTTTGACGCCCTAAGAAAGCGCTACGATTATCTACCGGAGCGCTTTGAGACTGAGGTTGGCAAGCCGGTTTATCTCGTGCCTTCACCGACTGATGATGGTTTGAGCTATGCGGATCACTTTTTTAACAGTTATGCGGCAGCTGCTGAGAAGTTAGCGATTCCTATGGAGATTTGGCGCTCGCACGAGGAATATCAGCGCGGGGTATTTGCCGACGCAATTGTGACCGCTTTAGAGCGTCGGGATGATATCGCCCGGCTGCTACAATTGATCTCCAGCCGTGAAGTGCCTGCGGACTGGCAGCCGGTGCAGGTTCTCGATGTGACGACCAGTAGCTTGCGAACCGCCGAGTTTTTACGTTTCGATGCAAGTAGTCGGTCGGTTGAATATCGGGCCGGAGATGGTTCGGTGCATCAGGCCGATATCACAGCTGGACAGGTTAAGCTCGATTGGCGAGTTGATTGGCCAGCACGTTGGGCCATTCTCGGGGTAGATGTCGAAGGTTTCGGCAAAGAGCATGCCACGAAGGGTGGTAGCTATGATACGGGAGCGGCGATAGTGCGAGAAATATTCCAGGCTGAGCCACCGATTCCTGTACCCTTTAATCCCATCCATCTGCACGGTGAGACGAAAAAGATGAGCTCTTCTTTAGGTAACCTGATCACGATTGAAGATGCCCTCGAGGTTATTCCTCCCGACATTCTGCGCTATTTTGTGTTTAAGAGTTTGCCGAATAAAGTCCTGAGTTTCGACCCGGGCTTGGGTATGGCGCAGCTGATTGATGAGTATGCGGCTACTGAGACGGCGGCTCAGGCTGGAGAGCCGGCCGAGTTTGCGGAAGCATGGGCAGTATCGGTCCTGGATGCCGCACACGCGACGGTTTCGACGGTACCTTTCACCCATCTAGCGACGGTATATCAGACGGCTCGAGGTGATGTCGGGCGGGTACTCAGCTTGCTGCGGGGAACTCATCCGGGGGCGGTTGATACACAAGCTAGCGTGATTGAACGCGAGCTTGTGTATCTCGAGCGCTGGCTGCAGCAATTTGCTCCCGACTCAATCAAATTTGAAATTCAAGATGCACTGCCTGCTTGCGAGCTTGATAGTGACGAGCAACGTTACGGCGACGAGCTGGCCAATCGGCTCGAGCAGACAGCTTGGGAGGGTGAAGCGCTACAGGTGGTTATTTTTGCGACTGCTCAGGCGCAAGGATTAGCACCGCGGACTGCCTTCAAGACGCTCTATCGACTGTTTCTTGATCGTGAGGCTGGTCCTAAGCTGGGGCCATTTCTGGCTAGTCTTGAGCCAGAATTTGTGATTCGGCGCATCCGTCGACTTGGCTAGAGCTGGTATACTAGAAGTATGATAAATTTACAGTTTCTACGCGAGAATCCTGATGTGGTTCGTGAATCAATCTTGCGTCGTGGTATGAAGGTCGATCTTGATCGATGGTTAGTTCTTGATGCGCGCCGGGCTGAACTGATTCCTGAAGTCGAGGCGGCACGGTCAAAGTTTAAGCTCAAGGGTAAGCCGAACCCCGAAGAGTTAGAAGCATTACAGATAGCCAAGACTCAGTTGGCCGAGCATGAAGAAGAGCTGAGTTATGTTGAGGCCGAGTGGCAGCGCTTACTCGAGGATTTACCGAATATCATTGCCGACGGTACGCCGGACGGAGGCGAGGAAGCGAATCGCGAAGAGCGCAAAGGTGGTGTCCAGCCGAGCTTTGACTTTCAACCAAAGGATCATCTGGAGCTCAATGACCAGTTGAGATTTGTAGATTTTGAGTCAGGCGCAAAAGTAGCCGGTAGCCGTTTCTACTATTTGCGCGGCCCAGGAGTGAGACTTTGGGACGCCATACTGACCTTAGCTAAGCAGGTACTCACTGAGCATGGTTTTGAGCTACTGTATGTCCCGCATATGGTGAATAGCCGGGTAGCTGCCGGGACCGGATTTTTGCCGCGTGGGGAAGAGCGCCAAATCTACAAAACTGAAGATGTCGATTTGAATCTTATTGCCACGGCCGAGCTACCATTGACCGGCCTCTATATGGACTCGGAAGTAGACGTCACAGAGCCGACTAAGTTGGCAGCAGTGAGCCCGTGCTACCGGATGGAAGCCGGCACGTATGGTAAGTTTTCAAAGGGTCTCTATCGAGTGCATCAGTTTGAAAAGCTCGAGATGTATGTCTATGCGCAGCCGGGGCAGGGCGAGTCGATTCTGGAGCAGATTTTGGCGGTTGAGGAGGAGCTCTGTGAGCGACTGGAGATCCCTTATCGTGTCGTTCGTATCGCTGCCGGTGATCTGTCGGCACCAGCTTATAAAAAATACGACGTCGAGTATTGGAGTCCGGTGGATCAGAGCTATAAAGAGCTGACGAGCTGTAGTGATTGCACTGATTATCAGGCGCGACGCCTGAATGTTCGCGCTCGGGCCGAGGATGGCACTTTGACCTATCCTCATACGCTGAATGGCACTGCCGTCACCTCGAGTCGTACGCTCATCGCGATTCTTGAGAATCATCAGACGGCTGAGGGTCGCGTGAAGTTACCAGCCGCATTAGCCGAAATTTATGGAGGAGAATTTTTATGATTAAACACACTATTACCGCTCGCAAATTAGAAGTTGATCAGGAGCTCAAAGAATACATCGAGCGCAAACTCGGTCGACTTGATAAATATTTCCCACGTACCCATCAGCCGGAGTCGATGCGGGTTGAGCTCCATCGCGACGAAGCGGCCGAGCCGGATAAGCGCTATCACGTTACGGCGCAAATTTCCGTTAGCGGACCAGATTTGCAGGCTGAAACGGCTACCATTAATCCGCATAGTGCAGTCGACATCATCGAAGCCAAGCTCAAGGACAAGATTCGCAAATATAAGGCGAAGCATTCACCGCGCCGTTTCACGCTCAAGCGTGAAACTCCCCAACCGCAAGAAGATTGACGCATTCTGTAGCCTGGAGTATATTCTGGGTATTCTGAACAAACCTGTTCGATGTACCCAGAATCTTCTACCCCCAGGAGAAAATCATGGCACTTGTACGAGCTACTTGTGATAGTTGTGGTGATGTCGAGCTCAAGTCTCACGACATCTGGACGAATCGCATTACCGATGGAGCAGTCACGATCCTGCGTCAGTATGGCTTCCAATGCCCGGCTTGCCGCCAGTTCACTTTGCGGCCAGCTGATGAGCATGTCATCAGTGTTCTCCGTGCGACCGGCGTGGTGATGCGCGAGATTGATGCGCGGTCAGTTTGGCCGACCGGTGTCGACCTGGCAGCTAGCCCGTTCAATCATGATGATTTGCTCGAATTCCATCGCCGACTGTGGGGGAGTTTTGAGAATTATCCCCCCCATAACTCTCCGGTCATGGATGAGGCTGCCGCCGATTTGGATTCGATAGCACTCAAGCGTGGCTTGGCTCGGATTCGGAGAGCCTTTGTTAGCTAGGTCAGTCAATCGCTGATGGCCCGCCCTTATATAGGGGGCGGGATTTTTTTGTATCTGGTATAATAATCAGGTTATATGGCAAATCTTTTTCAGAAAATTTTTGGTGATCCCAATGAGCGCGAGGTAAAAAAAGCTCGCGTGCGGGTTGAGCGTATCAACGCTCTAGAAGCCGAGATCAAAGCACTATCTGATAAGGACCTCAAGGCTGAGACCGCAACACTCAAGGCCGAACTTTCAGCCGGTAAGAAGCTTGATGACGTACTTGAGCGCGCTTTTGCAGTTGTCCGCGAAACTAGTCGACGCGTCCTGAAAATGCGTCATTTTGACGTTCAGCTGATCGGTGGGATCGTGTTGCATGAAGGTAAGATCGCCGAAATGAAAACCGGTGAAGGTAAGACACTAGTTGCCACTGCCCCGGTTTACCTCAATGCCCTAACAGGCAATGGGGTGCACGTGATTAGTGTGAATGATTACCTAGTACGTCGTGATGCCGGCTGGATGGCGCAAATATACCATTTTCTTGGCTTGACAACTGGTATTATTACTCATGAATCGGCGTTTATTTATGATCCTACGTATGTCAATGAGGAGCATACTGATGTCCGGCTGCGTCACCTGAAGCCAGTGACGCGTCGCGAGGCGTACCAAGCTGACATCACCTACGGGACAAATAATGAGTTTGGCTTTGATTACCTGCGCGACAACATGGTGCAGGACATTGATCAAATGGTCCAACGCGAGTTATCGTTTGCGATAGTCGACGAAGTTGACTCAATTCTGATTGACGAAGCCCGTACGCCGCTGATTATTTCGCAGCCCCATGCTAAGTCGACCGACCGCTACTATACGTTTGCCAAGATTGCGAAGAGCCTGGTGCCGGGCGAGGATTACGAGCTGGACGAGAAGCAAAAAGCCGTTAGTATCTCGGAAGACGGCATTACAAAGATTGAGAAAGCCCTCGGTGTAGATAACGTCTATGAAGCGGGTCGTATCGAGGATGTACATCATATTGAATCGGCTTTGAAGGCTGAGGCGGTTTTTCTCAAAGATCGTGATTATGTTGTGACGCCCGACGGCGAGATCGTTATTGTTGATGAGTTTACCGGTCGTCTCCTACCGGGTCGTCGCTATAGCGAGGGTTTGCACCAGGCAATTGAGGCAAAGGAAGGCGTACAAATTCAGCAAGAGAGTCAGACGCTGGCAACGATCTCGTTTCAAAATCTCTTCCGACTTTACACTAAGCTAGCCGGTATGACGGGTACCGCCGCCACTGAAGCTGAGGAATTTGGCAAAATTTATAAACTCGAAGTAACTACCATCCCGACTCATCAGCCGATGATTCGGCAGGATTTGCCAGATCGCGTGTATAAGACACTGAAAGGTAAGTTTACGGCCGTGGTGGAAGATGTGCGCGAGCGCCATGAGAAGGGCCAGCCAGTGCTGTTGGGAACCGTTTCAATCGAGAAAAATGAGTTGCTCTCTCGTATGCTTACCCAAGCCGGAGTCAAACACACCGTCTTAAATGCCAAGAATAATGAAGCTGAGGCCGACATTGTTGCGGCGGCGGGTCAAAAAGGTGCCGTCACCTTAGCGACTAACATCGCCGGTCGTGGTACGGACATTGTGCTGGGTGAAGGTGTGACCGAAGTTGGTGGCCTGCATGTGATTGGTACAGAACGTCATGAGAGCCGTCGAATCGACAATCAGCTGCGAGGTCGGGCAGGACGACAGGGCGATCCAGGATCGAGCCAATTCTACGTATCGATGGAAGACGATCTGATGCGTATCTTTGGGAGTGAGCGGTTGAGCTCGATGATGGACAGCTTAGGTTTGCCGGAAGACACGCCGATTGAGAATAGTATGGTGAGTCGGTCGCTCGAATCAGCTCAGAAGAAGGTCGAAGGGCACAACTTCGATACCCGTAAACACTTGGTCGATTATGACGACGTCATGAACCAGCACCGCGAGATTATTTACGCCCGTCGTCGAGCGATTCTCAAACAAGATTCGTTGAAGGATGATCTTATGCCACTGTTTGAGGCCGAATTCCGGGGTGCTATCACCGCTGCCACCGACGTCCAGACCGAACACTTAGATCTGGATAAACTGGCAGATCAGATTCGAACCGTCATCCCGCTCGATAGAGATTGGGTGAAGCAGCAAGACCGACGCGATGCTGATCATCTGGTGGATAGGTTTATGAAGCAGGCTGAGGAGATGTACCGCCAGCGCACGATGGAGTTTGGCGATGATGGCATGATGGTGATCGAGCGCCTGGTGAGCCTCAAGACGATTGATTCGGCTTGGCTCGAGCACCTTGAGGCGATGGATCACCTCCGTGACGGCATTGGTCTGCGGGGCTATGGTCAGCGTGATCCATTGGTTGAATATAAGCAGGAAGCATTCCGAATGTTTGGTATGCTTCAGGCACGGATTGATAGTGAAATCGTTCATACTCTCTTTAAGGTGAAACTCGAGCTGAATGCTCCGAGTGAAGCGCCGATTGAGACCGAAATAACGCGCGGTGCTGATCGAGCGATTGCCTCCGGACCGAGTGAGTCAGGGGCAATTGAGACTGAGAAAGCGGTTGCTAAGGCTAAGCGTCAAGCCGAACGTTCTGGCCATGAGGCGGGTCCGATTCATCGGGTTGGTAGTCAGTCGGTCAAGAAAAAGATGAAGAAAAAGAAAAAGCGCCGCTAAAGCTGGTTTCGTAACGTATGAATATCCTCCAACTGGAGGATATTTTTGTGTGCTATCTGGTATCATAAGGGGAATGAATAGTGAAGCACCACGCATTGATCAGGATTTTCCACCAGCCGCCGGCGAGGCCGCTCGACAACTCAGAAAAACATTAGCCGAGATTGCACTGGTCAAGATGCAGCTTGAGTCTGCCCTTAAGAAAGAACGCAATCCGGCTCGACGCGAGCAAGTGGCGGCCAGTACCGAAGCCAAGCTGACCGAGCTGAACCAGGCGAGACAAGACGCTTTGGTAGCCATGCGTGAAGGGCTGGAGGAAGTACCCGAGCATGCGTCCCCAGAAGTGCCTCGTGATCAGGTGGGCATAGAGCTCCCCGCGACTGAGGATCCCTACAGGCTGGCTGGTCAGCCGCTACCGCGCATCGTGCAGACTCTCCAAGCGACGAAGGGTTGGGCGGGAGTTGAAAATCGCATTAATCGTCACTATGGCTCGTCCGGCACCGGTATAACCGCTGAGGATTACGTTCAAGAGCTGGCTCGCCAGATACAATCGGGTATGCGGCCGCTCGATGGCCAGATATGGCAAGATGTATACGATCGATATGATAGCCAGGGGCAGGTAATTGCAGAGCCACAGCCGGACTTGCCGTCAGTAAGCGTAAGCGGTTATGATAAGCACGATACACAACCTAGGAGTGACGGAATGCCCAACCCAGAACACAACCCATCAGAGCCGCCGGCTCAAAATCATCAGGAGGCGGTGGCTGATGATCTTGAGGAAATCTTAGCTCAGCAGGGTGGCTACCAGCCGCGGTATGAGGCTCATGTGCCGCGCAGTCCACTCGAGCAAGCCCATCAGCCGGAAGCTTCGGCTAGTCAATCACGTGGTTATAACGCACGAGCTACGGAATTTGCTCGTCAACGACCCGAATCGCAACAAGCTGTGCCCCGAGCTACGGCAGAGCCAGAAGCTCAACCTGCCGCTGAGCGCGTCACGGCGGCTGAAACTGAGGCTTTCGAGCGTTCGAGTACAGCCGAGTTTGGCGGTCAGTCGTTTGAACGGGGTGATCGGATAGTTTATGAATCTGATTCAGGGCGGATAGCCGAGTACTATGTCTTATGTAACTCGTTTGGTGATCCTCCGGGCCTCGTTGTTCAATCGACCACTAATGAGTCGATGGTGTTTGCTATCGGTGGTGATACTGAAGCCGGACGGGTCCGTCGAGTCCTCGGTGCCCCTGGCGAAGACGAGCCAGGTCCACCGAGTGGCGGTGGTGCTGGTCCGGGTGAAGGTGAACCAGGCGAAGGCCCCGGTGAACGTCGACGGCCGGGTGGAGAGCAATTTGTCCCAGAAAATCTACTCGAGAGAATTCCGCGCATACCAAATCGCGAGGAGATGCTCGCCGCGGGTGATGTGATGCGCGGGATGCTGGACCAACGGATTCAGGACGTTGCCCAGGCCAAAGAGCAGCGCGAGAAGTTATTTGGTAAGTTTGGCGATAAGGCGGCCTTGGCTGAAGCGGCCGAGGATTTAGGCGCAGCTTATAATCAATATCTTGAGAATTGGGCGTCACAACTAGCAACCTATCGCAATATCGGCAATGAAATTTCGACGACGAAATCAGGTTTTCAAAACGAGCTTCAGTCGCGGCGCGAATCTCTCGAACGCCTTCAGGCCGATCAAGATCTCGATCCCGCAATCAAGGAAGATCGTATTCGCGTTAAGCAAGCTGCGATTCGCGATACGGAAGCTGCTATCGACGAGTGTGACACTCGTCTAGCTCAGTTTGAGGAGTCGAAGGAGCTGATTGAGCGGGTCACGCGTGAAGTTGAGATTCAGATCACCCTCGAACTCGCTCAAGCCCGTACGAAGATAGAAACTGCCCAGGCCGAGCTCAAGGAAGGCAATAAGGTTCAGCGTGCGATCAAATGGGCGAAGGACGCTTGGCGTAAACATCCAAAGACTCGTCTAGCAATAACCGTAGGTCTTGGTGTCGCGTCGTTAGCTACTGGTTTCGCTGGTTTCGCCGTGGCGGCGGCTGGGATGCGCGCGGTTGGCGCTGGAGTTGGTACCGAGCTAGGTGTGAATACTCGAAGGCAGTGGTGGGCCAATCGCAGTGAGTCCAAGGGTGCCGAAAAAGCTTGGGGCCAGACTGATGAAGCTACTCGCACGGAAGCGGAAGCGGTTGGTGGCTGGGTCGGTGAAACTACCCCTGATCTGAGTCAGCAGGCCAAAACTGACCTTGAACTTTTCCAGCAGCGCCATGGTCGCGAAATCTACAGCGAAGATATGATTTTGAAGGTCTTGCGGGGCGACCCAGACGCCTCGGCTGAGGTTGCAACGATGTTGGTGAGTGATCAGATCGGTGAAAAGGGGCGTGTCCAGAAGGATGCCTCATCAAATCGACGGGCCAAAGTCGCGGCGGTAGCCGCCGCGACAACCGTTGGGCTGTTTGGGCTCTATCGCTCAGTAGGTTCGTCGGGACGCGCTACGGACAGCATGGAGAGTAATGTTCGGCCCAAACCACCAACGGCTGATTATGATCCGAATGCCGACCGCTGGTATGGAATGGCCAAAGTGAATCCAAATACGATGAACGCTGACTGGGAGGCTATGCACGCGGGAGCCACTCCGGCAGCTGAAGCCGCCGCCCACGTCGGTGAAGGCGCTCTCGACACCGCCTACAATTCGGCTTCGGAAGGCATGAATCTTGCCCAATTACGTCAACTCAATCAGATCATTGGTACTGGAGCGCGAACTATTGGCAATGATCGCGTGGCCGAGCTGATGCCAGGAATCGCCCGCCAGGTCGTCAACGGACGCTCAACGGATCAGATCTTAAGTCTATATGGCATACCGCCAACGGCAGCCTAATAATAAGGAGTAATTATGGATACCACTCAACCTCAAACCCAAGCTGATATTTTCACACGTCTAGGCATGGCTTCGGCCAGCGATGAACAGAAGCAAAAGCTGGCTGAACAACTCGCCGAGCTCACGATGGTGCGCGTTATGGAGAAAGTCTCGAGTACCATCCCCGAAGAGACGATGGACGAAATTGAGGCCCTGATTGATAAGGGAGCCGATGATCAGGTAGAGGATCGACTGCGTCAGGCGATTCCTGGCTATGATGAACTAGTCCAAACGACCGCCAGTGAAGTGGCCGATCAGATCGTAGCTGACCAGCAAGCGGTGCTGGCTAAAGTGCGCTCTCAGACGACCTCGGCCTAGTCAGTAACCAGTAAGTTAGATTGACTTTACCCTGAAAAAATGGTAAAGTTTTTCTGTTTTTCCTGCACCTTCCAACCTTAGGAGGCCCATATGGGCAGTACTCATTCAGCCAAGAAAGGCATCACTGATCCCGCCGATCTCACAGCCGCGCTGGCGGCCGCGCAGGTGAGCAGCAATGGCGCCAGCCCACCGGTCACCGCCAACCAGACTGCCTCAAGCTTGTCTGGAGGAGACGAGCCGGCCGTCATGGCTACCGAAGCAGTCGCTCCCCGGAAGCGGGTTGGCGATGTCATTGATGCCTTGCATGTTGCCGGCATTCTGCCGCCGGATGATGACGGCATTGGTTTTATCCAGTCGATCTACCGCACGTTGAATCTGATCAAGTTGGACCAACCACTGCCCAAGATCAACCGCGGTACCTTGGTTCGGCCAGCCATCATCACTCACGTCGATCTGCTACTGGCACAGGGCCACGCTTCGGCCACAACGCCAGTCGCGACGGCTGCATCTTCAGCTCAGACTCCGCGGATCAAGCAGCACGCTCAGTTTGCGGAGTTGACACCAGAGCTGCAGCAGCTGGTGCTGCTGGCTGATGAGGCGCGTGGCCGCCATCAGATGGTGGTCGCCCTGCAAGGTAAGCCTGGAGATGACAATGATGAGCTCTATCATCAGGAGTCTGCCGACGCGTTTCAGGCGGTTTCTGATCAGATGCGAGCAATTGCGAGCATGATCCCCGGTATCACGCCGCGCTACTTGGCTAGCTGGTTGCGACGAGTCGGTGTGTATTTCGAAGCAGTTATCAAGTCTGACGAGGACTTGGTGACAGCCGTGAGCACGCTGCGCTGGCCGAAGGCACGACCTGAAGCAACAGCGGTACCGGTATCGACGCCCCCATCTGCGTCAGCTCCGGCTGAGGTGGAACCTGCAGTTGCTGAACCAAGCGACCGAGCCTTCGTGGTGACGTCGACTGGTGGGGTCACCGAGCCTGCGCGTCATCGAGTGACGAGCGGGGCGAGGCGAGTAGCAGCCAGTCAGCCGACAGTCGAGACGCAAGCGGTGAGCCAGGAATCAGCTGATTCCGAGCAAGAGTTGGTTGAGCCGACTGCCAGTGAATTCACCGACCAGCAGCTCATTGAGCTGGTGGGCGGCGATGAGGTCGATCAACTCTTCGACGCGATCTACCAACGCTATGGCTGGGACTCTCCTGACATGGACGCAGTTGAGGCCGAAGTACGGTCTCTGTTGATTGCTCGAGCCCGCGAACTGAGTGTGTCGCCGGCGTAAACGATCGGGGTGGTTTGGATCTATTTCCAAGCCACCCTTATTCATTGGTGCGCATGTATGGCATAAGTTTATTGACAAGCTATAAAAGTATTGCAAAATATACATTTTTATGCTATAGTGCGCGCAGTACCTTCATTCCTCAACAGAAAGGGGATCGGCATGGCCGACCTCACGCAACGCAACAACGCCGCTCGCCACCGTGAGCACGATCGCAAGCATCGGCTGCTCAACGAGCAGTACGAGCTGGTCACTGGTCAGGTCACCGACCTCCAGGGACGGATCACACGGCTCGAGCAGGCTGGCGCCTCCGATGAGACGCTGGCCGGCATGCGTCAGGAGCTCGAGCGCTTGCTCGGGATCCAGACCAGCTTCGGCAATCAGCTGACCGAGTTCTCGACCCAGTTGGCTTCGGTCGACGGTCGCGTCTCGTCACTCGAGCGCTGGAAGCCGCATGTCAACGAGCGGCTCGAAGCCGTCGAGGTGAGCAGCAATGCCCACGCCACGGCGATCGCTCGGCTGAGTGACGCCAATGGCTGGGTGCCCATCGCTGCCGCCGCGGTGGCTGGTCTCATCACCTACGTGGTGATCGAGGTCTTCCACGACACCGCCACCCACATCCAGTGGGCTTGGGTGTTGGTCTTGGCCGCGGTGGCTGGCATCGTTGCCAGCTTCTTGGCCGGTTCGGCGACCAGCCGGGCCTCGGCCTCCAGCCAGGCTTCGGCCACCGTCGGCACTGCGCCGGCTCCGGCCGACCAGGCTCCGGCTGAGCCGCCCACGGCGACCGTTCCGGTTGCCGATGCTCAGCCGCCTGCGCCACCCATGCCGGCACCAGTTCCTTCTCGCAGGAACGTCAGTGCCAGTGCGGCCGCTCAGGTCAACGGCTGATCATCCCTCGTGTTTGGGGGTCTTCGGACCCCCAAACACATCATTCTAGCTTTTGGTATTATTCTGATGACGATTCTTCGCCGTCAGAACCCGTACCTGAACACCGCCGCAATCCCGCGGCCCGTCCATGAAAGGGGGCCGCCATGCGCGCGCCCAACTCTCCGCAGCAGAAGTTCTTCTTCTCGCTGCTCGGGGCGGCAGCTCTGCTGCTGATCACCCCAACCCTCTACCATCGTCTGGTGGATGACGACCCGGCTTCGGCCAGTCCCACCACCACGACGACTGCCGCCCCGGCTCCGGCCGGAACCTGCGGCAGCTCTCCCTGGTTCTACGCCCGGGACACGGAAGGTAACCAGTTCGGTCCCGCCGCTCCGGAAGAGGTGAATGCCGCCCAGGCGGAGTTCACCAAGCGCCGTTGCGTCGATCCGGCCCTGCTGGTCGCCGACTCGGAGTATCTCTTCAACGAGTTCTCCGATCCGACTGCCCGCGTCGCCAAGACGCAGGACTTCATCGCCAATCCCGACCACTGGGCCCTCAGTGAGCTGCGCTTCCAGCAGAAGCTCGGGACGGCCACGAAGGTCGAGGTGGCGACGATGTCTGGCGGGTACCAGACCATGGACATGGTGGATCGGGATCGTTCGATCCCGGAGATCTACCAGATCCCGGTCGAAGCCGCACCCTTCCGGGTGCTGCGGTACACCTTCCCCGATGGATCGGTGAAGAACTTCAAGCTCAATTGTGGCTTCCAGCCCGTTGAGCAGTCCTTCCCGCCCAGCGTGCCCGGCAAGGGAGCTCCTCCGGCGCCCAACCAGCCGGCTGGACCGGTCACACCGTCCCGGCCCGGTGGCCACAGGCCGCCGACGCCGCCGGTGGGACCCACGGTTCCGCCCACTCCTGGCAAGTGCGCCAATCAGCAGGGTCAGTACTGTGGTACTCCCGACTCCGGACCGGAATTCGATCCGGTTCAGTCGAACCCGCAGTCGCCCACGCCGGGCTATGTCCCGGGGAATGCCGAGACGGTGATCAATCAGCAGCAGAACGATGCTGCGATCACTGCTGGAGGTGGCGATCCCTATCGCCCAACCCAGTACGGCACCCCCGGTACCGGCACTGGCTCCGGAGTGACGACCCCCTCGGGTCAGACCTCCGGTCCGACCGGCAACACCACTGGTGGGACGGTCGGGGCTTCCAACCCCGACAACAACACCAATACGGCTGGCCAGACCAGCTCGGGTACGGTGGCACCGCCTCCGTAACCCATGCCTGATCGCTCTCGCGGTGTTCAGGTCAACAGCCCTCGGGGCGCTTCGGCGCTCCGAGGGCAACCTCATTTACTGACCAAAATAAAACCATAAGCAATACCATTGACAAACCACAACAAATCTGATACAATACAGCAGTCATTCACACCAGGTGTGGAGTCGCTACTTAACAGCTCAAATAGTCTTCCCAACAGAAGCAAGCAATTCTTGACGAAAGCTTAAAACTATCCAATAACCATAAGTATTATTCCTCACCAAGTGAGAGAAGGAGCAAGCTATGAAGTTTGTCGCCAAACTCCGCACACTTGCCGCTGCTGCAGCCCTGGTACTCGTACCAGCCGCCGCCGCCGCTACTGGCCAAGTTGCGATCGAAGCCCGCACCGCAGTTGCTAACCAAACTGCCGGCGATACGGTCTATCAAAAAGCCGTAAATGCCAAAACCGACGAAGTCGTAAAAGTCCAAGTCTGGTATCACAACAAAGAAGAGGCTAACTCGAATAAAGTAGCCAATAACCTCAAAGTCAAAATTGACCTGCCAACTACTACTGGCAAAAGCCAGGTAGTGAAGGGTACGGTCAGCGCCGATAACAGTAATACTGTTGTCGACACCGCTAACGTCAACCTTGCCCTCGACCAGAGCCGACTCGAGTATATCCCAGGCTCAGCTCAGTGGCGCCACAACACTGGTACCAATGAAGCTCCAAACTGGGTAACCGAGAAGATCAGCGACCAAGTCGTTGGTACGGGTATTACTCTTGGTAACGAGAAGCCTTGCTTTAACTTTGAAGCTAACGTAACCGTTCTAGCCCGTGTCAAAACTCCTGCAGTTTCGATCACGAAGCAGGTTCGGGTGCTTGGCGAAAAAGATTGGAAGACTGAAAACACCGCCAAAGCCGGTGACACGCTCGAGTACTTGATCTCGTTCAAAAACGAAGGTAACACTACGCTGAACAACGTTATCATTGCTGATAACATGCCAGCTAACGTCACCTACGTACCAGGTACTACCATGATAAAAAATGGTGCGAACCCAAATGGTACTAAGATTAACTCGGACAATATCACCAAAGGTGGCGTGAATGTAGGTAACTACACACCAGGTGCCAACGGTTACGTATGGTTCCAGGCTAAGATTGACTCAAATCT
Organism: Candidatus Saccharimonadota bacterium; assembly: GCA_046350755.1. Lineage (GTDB taxonomy): Bacteria > Patescibacteriota > Saccharimonadia > CAILAD01 > CAZDEK01. The sequence goes on from JAXLZV010000003.1 coordinate 45,618, forward strand.
CAAGCCAGGTAACTACACTTTCAAAAACGTTGGTATCGTGAAGCCTGAAGGTATGGGCGAGTACTTTAACGCCGCTCAGACTAAGGTTAGCGTGGCCGGTCCTACAACCGTCCCACCAACCACTCCTGTGACTCCAACTACCCCAACCACTCCAACTACCCCTGCCCTTCCGCAGACTGGTGTTGAAGCTGGTGCAGCTGGCCTCATGGGTACAGGTGCCCTGACCTACGCTGGTTACTTCTACCGGAAGAGCCGCAAGGGTCTGACCGAAGCTCTCAAAAACGTTGTTAAGTAACGTTTGAGCGATCACCACAAACTCCCCAAGGGATTTCCCGAGGGGAGTTTTGGTATCTGGAAAGAGATCTTGCAGGTATAATGAGAAACGTATGAAGCCGACGATTGATACATTATCGCGTTTACTCGCCGAAGTCCGCGAGGCCAAAGCCCAGCTCCAGCTCGATGACGAGCGGGGGCGGCTTCAAGTGCTCGAAGACCAGATTGCCGCTCCAGATTTCTGGAATGATGCGGAAACCGCGCAGAAAATCAGCCAGGACGCCGCTCAGCTCCGGAATTATCTAGCTGATTGGGATAAGCTTGAGGACGAGCTGACAACAAATCTAGAGCTAGCGGAGATGTCAGACGAGTCGCAGGCTGATGAATTTACTGAACTCACGACCGATCTGGAGTCCCGAGTGGCCGCCGCTATGATCACCGTGAAGCTCTCGGGAGCGCATGATAAGCTGCCGGCGATTATGCAGCTGTCAGCGGGAGTTGGCGGTACGGATGCCCAGGATTGGGCCGAGATGCTGCTGGCGATGTACACTCGGGCGGCCGAGAAGCTTAGCCTCAAAGCCGAACTCGTTGATATCTCGCGCGGTGAAGAAGCCGGTATAAAGTCGGCCACCCTTGAGTTCACTGGGCCTTTTGCTTTTGGCAAGCTCAAGAGTGAAAAGGGTGTGCATCGGTTAGTCCGACTGTCGCCATTTAATAGCGATAATCTCCGTCAAACCAGTTTTGCCCTGGTGGATGTAGTGCCAGAGATCCCAATGGAAGAAATTGAGCTGGACGAAAAAGACTTGCGGGTTGATGTCTATCGCTCCGGCGGGCACGGGGGACAGAGCGTCAATACCACTGATTCGGCGGTGCGGATTACGCATCTTCCGACCGGCACCGTTGTAGCGATTCAGAATGAACGCTCGCAGTTGAAGAATAAGCAAAAAGCCATGAGTATTTTGGCGGCTCGCTTGGCCGAATTGGCGCGTGAACAGCATCTGGAGTCGGTTGCGGAATTACGTGGCCAGGTAAAGTCTGCCGATTGGGGTGCCCAAATTCGCTCTTATGTCTTGCACCCCTACCAGAAAGTGAAGGATCACCGCACGGACTACGAAACCAGCGATACCGATGGTGTCCTGGCTGGCGAGATCGAACCGTTTATCGAAGCATATCTTACCAAAAATCTGAGTCAATAATTATTCTCGGTGTTCAAGTTGCGCGCCGAGAGCGGTCAAGCGTTCTTCGATGTGCTCGTAGCCGCGGTGGATGTGCTCGATGCGATCTATGACGGTTGTACCTTGGGCAATTAAAGCCGCAATAAGCACGGTGGCACCAGCGCGAATGTCAAAGCTCACGAGATCAGCGCCAATCAGTGGCGTCGGGCCGGTGATGATGGCCGTGTGGGCATCGCGCATCGCCGCGGTTGCCCCCATGCGCTGGAGCTCAAAGAGGTATTGCAAGCGGCCTTCATAGAGGGTTTCGAAAATCTCAGAGGTGCCATCACACTGAGTGAGGAGCACGGACAGTGGGGCTTGTAAGTCACTAGGAAAATTTGGATACGGCTGGGTGCGAACTTTGATTGGCCGATACTCGCCACCGGGCATGATGTGGACCTTAGTCGGACTGTCTATCCGGTAATTCACGCCGATTTGGTCAAAAATCGTGAGCAGCGAATCATGCTCATCGACCAAAAAATCTTCGATCATGACGTTGCCGTGGGAGGCGGCAGCGGCGATCGCAATCGTGCCACTTTCCAGCTGGTCGGCCGAAACCCGCCAATCAGTGCCGTGCAGTCGGTCGACACCACGGATCACCAGGTCATGTGTGCCGACTCCCTCAATGTGGGCGCCCATTTTGATGAGCAATCGAGTTAGCTCGATAACGTGTGGCTCAACGGCGACCATGCGGAGCTCAGTAGTGCCCTCAGCCAGCACGGCTGCCATGATCGCGTTCTCTGCTCCAGTGACGGTGAGCTCACCGAGGACGACTCGAGCTCCACGCGGACGGCCGCTGATAGTGGTATGACCCTGTTCGCGACGGACATCTAGGCCAAGTTGGGCAAAGGCCTTGAGGTGGCTGGCGATTGGTCGGGCGCCGATGATGTCGCCACCAGGCTGGGCGATCGTTATTTCGCCGAGACGAGCGACTGCAGCACCAAGGATGAGAACTGACGCCCGCATTTTGGCCGTCAGCGCGTCGGGGATCACGCGAGAGTGTAGTTCGCGGGCAGTGACTTGTACCGTATGGTCATGGCGCTCGACATCAGCTCCGAGCGACTCGAGGATTTCGATCATCACCCCGACATCGCTAATTTCGGGAACATTATGAATAGTGACAGTTTCGTCGGTCAGTAGGCAGGCCGCGAGCATTGGGAGAATGGCATTTTTTGAGCCGGCCGTTTGCCATATGCCTTCGAGCCGGGTTGGCCCGGAAATTGCAAGTTTTGTCATGTTCGTATTGTAGCAGTTCATAAGCGGTTTCTGGCCAGCGAATATGCTAAAATAGAACGAAAGTGATCCTCTTAGACCGCGTTACCGTTATGTATCCCAATAAAACCGTCGCACTTTCCGGCGTCAGTTTGCATATTCAACCAAAAGAGTTCGTAACCGTAGTCGGTTCTTCCGGGGCTGGTAAATCAACGTTAATTCGCTTACTTATCAAGGAAGAAGTTCCGACCAGCGGGAAAATCATTGTTGGCTCAATTGACTACGACACGATCGATAAAGCGAGTATCCCTCACTTGCGTCGCCGTATCGGCGTTGTTTTCCAAGACTTTAAACTGCTGCCTAATCTGACGGTTTATGAAAATGTGGCTTTTGCGCTCGAAGCCAGCGGCGTGAGTAACCACGAGATCAAGCGGGCGGTACCGAAGATTTTGCAGCTGGTCGGCCTAGCTGAGAAGGCCAATAGTTATCCAAAAGAAATTTCTGGCGGTGAAAAACAACGGGTGGCAATCGCCCGGGCGCTGGTGCGTAATCCGAAGATTTTGATTGCCGATGAGCCGACTGGTAACCTCGATCCGAAAAACTCCTGGGATATCATCGAGCTCCTGCTGAAGATCAATAAATTCGGCACGACAGTGCTCTTGACCACCCACAATAAGGAAATCGTGAATGCTTTAAAGCGTCGGGTGATTACTATTCAGAATGGTCGGATTCTGAAGGATGAGAAAGTGGGGCGCTACGTTTTGTAGCGTAAATATGGAGGGTATGCAGGCATGATTACACTGTGGCGCGTCTTCAAGACCGGTTTTCGCAATCTCTTTCGCAACGCTTGGTTGTCAATCGCAGCGACGGCGATCATGGTGGTGACACTCGTGATCGTGGCTTTCTTCGCTTTCTCGGCTCTCTTTTTGCAGAATCAGCTCCAAGCCGTGAAGGAAAAGATTGATCTGACGGTTTTCCTGAAAGACGAAGCTACGCCAGATCAAGTCAAGCAGTTACAGTCGACGATTTCTTCATACGACAATGTGAAAGAAGTGAAGTATGTTTCCAAGGCCGACGCGCTCGAGCGTTTGCGTAAGAGCTCTAAAGATGGTGAACAGCTAGCTAAGACCGCTACCGAGATCGGTAATCCGTTGCCAGCGTCTCTTGAAGTTCGCACGGTCACGTTGGATAATCTCGATGGCCTCAACTCGCAGATCAAGGCTGGCTCGTCAGCGGCGATTATTCAGAGTACTAGCAATGACGACAGCGATGTCCGGCGTAAGGTGGTTGATCGTATCGTATCGATCTCGCGGGGCGTATCACGTGTCGGTACCATCATCTCCGTCGCTTTCCTATTTATTAGCCTGATGATTATCTTCAATACGATTCGGATGGCGATCTTTACCCGACGCGAGGAGATCGAGATTATGAAGTTAGTTGGCGCAACCAACTGGTTTATTCGTGGGCCATTCTTGATAGAAGGGGCGATGTATGGTGTTATTGGCGCGACGATTGCTTTGGCGATCACCTTGCCACTGATTTCCGCCACCCGGCCGCTCTTCATTAGCTATTTTAATGCCAGCGATGTGCTCAACTTTGTGTCCGATAGGATTGTCTTGGTGGCCTTGACGACCTATGCGCTCGGGATTTTAATAGGCATTATTTCGAGTTTTCTGGCGATCTCACGACACCTCAAGCTGACTTGAAGCATGAGAAGATTTCTTATACAATAGTGGGGATTGCATTTCGCAAGGGGGCTTCTGATAACGCTGTGCAAAACAGATAGGAGGGTGAATAACTTGAATATACACAAACCGAAACGCAGACTCGTCTTTGTAGCTATCTGGCTAGCGGCGTTCATCGGGTTTGCACCAGTTGCGTTAGCAACCGACTTCGACGCTCAAATTCGTGAGCTACAAGGGAATATCAACCAAAATCAAGCAGCCGCCAATCAAAAGCGGGCCGAAGCTGACACTTTAGCGAATAAAGTGGCGGCTTTGAACGCTGAAATCTCGGCCGCCCAAAATGCCCTCAATCTCACTCGCACCGAGATCGCAAAGACGACCAGCGAGATAGCCGCGCAGACGGCTGAACTGGCCAACCAGCAAGACAATATGCGGGAGAGTTTGCGTTCGATGTACAAAGATCGTGACGTTACTCCGATCGAAGTTTTGGCATCGAGCGATAATCTGTCAGATTTTGTCGGCAAGCAGCAGTACATGCAGCAGTTGAAAGATAAGATCGATGCGACCATTGCTTCCATTACTAAGTTAAAGGCTGAGCTAGAGACCAAAAAAGCGGCTTTAGCTAGTAAGGCTGATCAGGAAAAAGGTCAGGTCAATGCGATTGCGGCCAAACGAGCCGAACAGCAAAATCTTCTCGCTCAAACGAAGGGGCAAGAGGCTGCCTACCAACAACAGGTTGCTCAGAATAAAAATCAGCTCTCAGCTGTGTTTGCCGCCCGCGCTGCGGAAATCGCCCGTCAGCAGGCTCAGGGTGGTAGCTATCAGGGTGGCGGCGCTTGTGGTGGTGGCTATCCCGGCTTCCTCTGTAATCGGGCTCAAGACAGCGTAGTTGACCCCTGGGGCTACTATAATCGTGAATGCGTGAGTTATGCCGCTTGGAAGCGCTCGGCGATTGGTCGCTCAGTACCGATGTACTGGGGCAACGCTGGCGATTGGTACTGGCGCGGCTCGGGTGGGTCACCTAGCTACGGTGATATCGCGGTGTGGGCCTATGGACCTGGTTACCCTTACGGACACGTCGCAATTGTTGAATCAGCGGGCGGAGGCATGATGACTGTGAGTGAATATAACTATGGTGCACCTGGCGTGTATTCGACTCGTACAATCCCGGTGAATTATCAAGGGGTTCGCTTCATCAAATAGTCCGTGCTCAATTAATATCATCTGAATCAACATGCTCAAATCAAACAACAAATTCATTCGCCGATACTCGTGGTGTTTCGGGCTAGTTCTCGGCGTCTGCCTTTTACTACCTGGCATTGCCCGCGCCGATGATTTGCAGCCTTTGATTGATGCAGTTACCAAGCAGATTGCCGATAACCAAGCGGTTGTGAATCAGAAGCAGGCCGAAGCCGACACGCTACAGAACCGCCTGACAGCAGTACAGGCTGATTTGGCGGCTGCGCGGTCAAATCTTGAGCTCACCAAGCTGCGGGTCAAACAGATTGCCCAAGATCAACAAAACACTCGCAAGGAGCTCGATTACCAGACTGAATTATTGCGCCAAAGCATAGCTTCGGCTTATAAGCAGGGGAATGTGACGCCGATGGAGGTGCTGGCTTCGAGCGATAACTTGTCTGAGCTTGTCAGTAAGCAAGAATATTACAGCTCGCTCCGTACGAAAATCTCGAGTAACCTCAACCGAATAAAAGATGTTAATAAGCAGCTTGATGACCTGAAAACCCAACTCAAGATTAAGGCCGAACAAGAAAAGCTCGAGCAAGTGGCCATTGCCGAAAAAGAAGCCCAATTGCAAATACTGGTCGCCCAGACGCGGGGTGAGGAGGGGGCTTATCGACAGCTTGTCGAAGCCGATAAGCTCAAGCTGTCGACTTTGCGAGCGCAACAAGCTGCGGCGATCGCCGCTTCGAGTGTTGGTCGCGATTTTGCATTGACGAGTGAGTATCCTTGGGCCAGCGTGGAGCCCTTTCCAAGCTATGGAGTTGATCCGTGGGGCTTCTATTATCGGCAGTGCACTAGTTATGCGGCTTGGCGTCGGGCGAATCTTGGTCGGCCAATCCCGGCCTGGGGCTTTTTAGGGCCGGCTAATGCTAAGCAGTGGCCTGGTTGGGCGCAGAAATTTGGTATGCGGGTCGATAACCAGCCGGAGGTTGGGGCGCTCGGCGTGTATCCGGCCGGTGAATATGGCCACGTCATGGTGGTAGAGGCGATAGTTGCTAATGGTGAACAAGTGTTAGTTTCGGAGTTTAACGCTGATTGGGGCGGTCGTTACTCGCAGTCACTTTGGCCATCAAGCGTGCTGCAGTTTATTCATTAGTCATTCTGAGCACAAACTGAGAGTCGAGACCACTTCCGCCAGATTACGAAAACCGGTACAATGGTTTTTATATGGGTGAGGAAAAAGATCTGTCGAAGTCGCCAGCCAATCCGGCTACTCGTTCGACTCCGACGTTTTCGTTTGGCAAAGTAGTTGCGATTAGTGCCGCGTTATTAGTCGTCGGCTTAGTCGTCGGCTGGTTTACTGCCCGAGCGTATCCACAATTCACCTTGGCTCAATCGGCTTCACCATTGGAGACTCAACAGTTTCAAGAGGTTCGATCGATCCTGAAGAATAGTTATGATGGTGATCTAGATCCCGCCAAGCAGGGAGAGGGGGCAATTAGCGGTTACGTTGCGGCTCTCGGTGACCCTTATACTACCTATCTCAACCCGCAACAGGCAAAAGAGCTGGCCGATGACTTGAAAGGCGAACTGTCGGGTATCGGGGTTGAAGTCGGCATCAAGAAAGATCGCTTGACGGTCATATCGCCGATCGATGGTACGCCCGCCGCAAAGGCCGGCTTAAAGTCGGGCGATGTCATAGCCTTGATCGATGGTCAAGACACCTCGCAAATGACTCTAGATGATGCGGTCAAAAAAATCCGTGGTGAAAAGGGGACCGAGGTAAAACTGACTATTCTGCGCGGTACCGAGTCCCCAAAAGAGATAATCGTGACGCGTGATACCATCACCGTTTCGAGCGTGAATGTCGAAGTTAAAGATGGCAATGTTGGCTATATACGCTTGCGGCGATTCGGCGATGATACTGATGAGGCGATTCGTAAAGCCACTGCTGATCTGGCGGCCAAGGGTATCAATAAAATTGTGCTTGATCTGCGAGATAATCCCGGTGGTTATCTCAACAGTGCGGTGACGGTGACATCTGAGTTCTTGGCTGACGGAACCGTGGTTGAGGAGCGAGGTCGTCATATCGCGACCAAGAAGTTGACCGCCAACCCGGGTGGCAATCTCACACAAGCTAAGCTCGTCATATTGATTAACGAGGGTTCGGCTTCGGCTTCAGAAATTACGGCTGGTGCCCTTAAGGACAATGGTCGAGCGATACTGGTTGGCGAGAAGAGTTACGGTAAGGGCAAGGTCCAGGAAGTGAAGGAGTTAAGCGGGGGCGCCCAGCTGAAGGTTACTGTGGCAAGTTGGTATACGCCGAATGGTGTGAACATTTCCAAAGAGGGTATTAAGCCAGATATTGAAGTTAAAAACTCGAGCGAAGACTCAAATGCTGGACGTGACCCTCAGCTTGATCGCGCGCTGCAGGAGGCCAAACAATAATCGCGTAGCCGCCAAGCGGCTACAGGAAGGAGCGGCACATGCCCACCAAGCCACATCAACCCAAGTATATCTTCGTCACTGGAGGGGTTGTTTCCGGCTCCGGCAAGGGCATCACCGCCGCTTCGATAGGAGCTATCCTTAAGGCTCGCGGTTTGCGCGTCAATATCCAAAAAATGGATCCCTATTTTAATTTTGACGCCGGGACATTAAATCCCGCCGAGCATGGCGAAGTCTTTGTGACCCGCGATGGGGGCGAGACGGATCTGGATCTCGGGCACTACGAACGCTTTCTTGATCAGCAGCTGACACGTTCGAGCTCGGTGATGAGTGGACAGGTTTACTCTAAGGTTTTCGCTGATGAGCGTGATGGTGTGTATCTCGGCAAGACAGTTCAGGTGATTCCCCATATCACGGATGAGTATCAGCGTCGCATCGTTGAGGCAGCTAAGAATTTTGATGTTCATATTTGTGAAGTTGGTGGCACAATTGGTGATTATGAGTCGCTCGCCGTCATCGAGTCGATTCGGCAGTTTAAGCGTCGGGTTGGCGCCGATAATGTACTCTATGTACACGTTGTCTTCTTGCCCTACCTCGCTGCTAGTAAAGAGGTAAAGACCAAACCCGCTCAGAATTCGGTGCGCGATCTTCGCGAGGTAGGTATTCAGCCGGATATCCTAGCAGTACGGACCGATCACGAGGTTCGGGCCAGCGTGTTTGAGAAGCTGTCGATGTATTGTGACGTTGATAAAGAAGCGATTGTGGCTTTACCGACTGCCAAGACAGTGTATGAGGTGCCATTGCGCGTCGAGGAGTCTGGCGTGGGTGAGTATATTTGTGCCCGCCTGGGCTTAAGCTGCAAGAATCCCCAACTGCATGATTGGGAGAACTTAGTAGAGCAAATCAAGAAGCCAAAAGCCAAGATTACGGTCGGGATCGTTGCCAAATATCTTGATCATGAAGATACCTATATGTCGGTGGTCGAAGCCTTGCGCAGTGCGGCCTGGGCGAATAATCATAATCTTGAGTTTGAGTGGATTGATGCCGAGCAGCTGACCGAGTCAACCAAGCCGCTTGAGGTAGTCGATGGCATTGTGGTGCCAGGAGGTTTTGGGGTACGCGGGGTGGAAGGTAAGATTGTTGCCGCCCAATATGCGCGCGAAAATAACTTGCCATATCTTGGACTCTGCCTGGGCTTACAAATTGCCGTGATTGAGTGTGCTCGCAATCTAGCACATCTGACCGGCGCTCATTCAACCGAGTTTGATCATGACTCACCGCACCCAGTAGTACATATTATGCCCGACCAGATCGGCATTCCGTTAGGCGGGACGATGCGCCTCGGTGATTATGATGCCAATATTACTCCGGGCACTCGAGCCGAGAAGCTATATGGGTCGTTAAGTATTACCGAGCGGCACCGCCATCGCTACGAGGTGAATAATACTTATCGAGAATTACTAGCGGCGGCGGGGCTGGTTTTCTCGGTGACGTCACATGATGGTCAACTAGTAGAGATGATTGAGTATCGGGATCATCCCTTTTTTGTCGCCAGTCAGTTCCATCCAGAGTTTACTTCGCGTCCGATGCGGCCAAATCCGATGTTCCATGGCTTCATTGCCGCTTGTACCCAGGCTTTGCCTGGTATCGTAAAAGTCGCTACAATGAAGACAACGACCAAACAGAAGCGAGGGTAAGTATGGATAAAAAACCAATGATTCTTCTCGTCGAAGACGATGAGGAGTTAGCCAGTGTCTATCGGGCTCGGTTTGAGGCCGAAGGCTTTGCTACGGCTTGGGCAGAGAACGGCGAATTGGCATTAGCGCGTGTCACCGAGTCACAACCAGATTTAATCTTGCTCGATATTATGATGCCGCGCGTATCGGGGTTTGATGTCTTGGACATCTTGCGCAACACGCCCCAGACACAACACGCGAAGATCGTCATGATGTCAGCGTTATCGAGCGATAAGGATATCGCCAAGGCCAAATCACTTGGTGTGGATGACTATCTCGTCAAAAGTCAGGTAGCGATGGCTGACGTGGTGCATATCGTCAAGAAGCATTTGGGGATGTTAGACGATGGTTCTCGGCCGGCTCAAGCAGCCGGTGATATGCCGGCCGATGCCAGTATGACACCGCCGAGCCCACCGCCAGTTGAGCCGACATCGACTACTTAGAAACTACTCAAAAACCTCTCAGGCGAGAGGTTTTTGAGTAGTTGAGTTCGGGTTATTCAGCCAAGGCGACGGATACAACAGTCTTGCGCTGCTTTGAGCCGGTGAAGTTCGTCTTACGAGCCTGGCGGAAGCTAACCACCCCGGCTTCAGCTGCGTGGATGGTGTAATCTTTCCCGACAAAGGTGCGTTCACCAGCTTCATATTTATTACCACGCTGACGCAAGATAATATCGCCTGGCTTGACGACTTGACCACCGAATAGCTTAACTCCGAGGCGGCGGCCAGCGGAATCGCGTCCGTTTTTTGTTGACCCACCAGCTTTTGTCTTCGACATGGCGAATTAATCCTTGCTTAATTTGATGATTGAGCGCCCGACGGATTGATGACTGCGGTGATAACTGAGTCGATCGAGCCCGCGGGGCGCAAACTGCCTAAGAGTATACCCCATATCAGATAGATCGTCAAGGATATCAAGCTGTAAAACCGGCTTGCCGCTAGGGTGCCATTCAGGTAGGGCGAGTACGATCATCAGCGGCCCGTCAAAGCGCTGCAGACGACGGAAAAAGTCTAGGTAGAGTGGCTTGAGCTCAAGGGCTTCACGCTGCATGCGCGCCAGCTCAGTTTGTGCAAAGTCAGGGTTTCCCAGATAGCCCTCGGCGACAATGTGCGTAGTTTGCGGTGGCAGGCTGAGTTGGCGAGCATCTTGCTGGCGGATCAAAGCTTCGTGGTGAGGTAAATGATACGTGGCTTCCAGCCAGGCTAAATTTTGTTGAGTAGCACGCACCATGGCATCTGAGATGTCGCTCCCCGATACGCGTGCGTCCATGAGCCGTGCTTCTTGGAGCACTACTCCAGTACCGCAGAATGGGTCATGAACGTGTGATTGGGGGGTGATTTCGGCCAAATTTAAGAGGATTTGGGCAAGTTTTGGGGGGAGCATACCGACGCGGGCATCACGAGCTGGTCGGCCGCGATCACGTAAGCCATAGGATTCGATATCTTGAAACCAGGTGGTTCGACCAATCGCGAGCTGCTGATCGGGCCCCTCGAGGATGATGAGCTCGGCGTTCGGGGTGTCGACTAAGCGATTATTCAAGAGTTGGCCGGCATTTAAGAGGTTATCGGTCTTTGGGTAAACGAGGCGGAGCTTGCGGCCGTAACGCTCGGCATAGGCCCGCTTGAACTTGCCTCCTACCCGCATGAGCTCACGAGCCGGTAGGGCCGGCGCCGACAAGCCGACACTCACTTTTGAAGTCTCAGCATCTATTTCCCCAAGGGCCACGACCAGCTCGGCGGCAAGGTGGGTCGATCGTTTGAGGGCAGATGCCACAATTTTGCCACCCCGCATAACTCCCCCGAGACGATTCCAGGCTGGAGTGGCACCGAGACCAAAGGCGACGTTGTGAGTAAATACCAGCTCGCCTTGGGTTTGGGCGGCCAATTCAGCTTCTGAAAGTGCGGTCTCACGACCAAGTAGGGCAAACCATTGCATAGCGTCCACTATACGGGCTGACTGCGGTAGCTACAACAAGGTCGCCAAAATTCGGCTGAGGCCGTAAACTAGGATTATGAAGTTTCGTCATTTCGCTTTTTTCCTGATGCTCATCTTGCTCGGATTGCTGGTATTGCGTAACCAAGGTCAGATTCAGCAGTTTATTGATCTCTTTCGTGAGCTCAATTTTCTGATCCTACTCCTGATTTTGCCGGTGCGGTTTGGGTATTACTGGTCAAACAGTCGCTTTTACGAACATTTCTTTAAGCTCTATCGTAAACATATTCCTTTTAAGGAGTTGTTTGCGGGGGTGGTTGGTATGAATTTTGTGAATACTGTGGTGCCGACTGCTGGTCTGTCGGGAGCAGCCTATTTTGCACAGATATTTAAGCGCGATGTTACCCAGCGTCAGTCATATTTGGCGCAGTTTTTTTGGTATATTGCCACTTTTCTCAGCCTCGTGATTGCGCTGGGGATTAGTTTTACTATCTTATTCTTCTCGCAATCAATTGCCCAAATCAGCTTCCGGCTGACACTCATCGTGACGAGCTTCGTGTTGCTGGTTGCTTTAGCGGTCATCGCAGTAACCTTAAACCCACGTCTATTTGAGAGGCTGTTATTTATTATGACGCGGCCAATTAACTGGCTGCTGAAGCTCATTCGCAAGGGCGCAATCGACGAGCGACAAACCAAGCGTTTCGTGGACGGCTATACATCATTAATCGAGTTATTTTCAACCGATCCTCGTCAGGCGATACGGCCGTTTACTGATGCCTTACTATGTATCGGCTTCGAAGTCTTGAGTATCTATATCGTCTTTCTCGCGTTTGGTAACTGGGTGAATCCGGGCGCGGTCGGCGCTTCGTATGTCTTTGCCCTGTTGTTATCTGGACTGTCCTTCTTCACGTCAGGCATCGGGATGTATGAGGCAACGATGGTAGCAGTCGCGGTGGCTCTGGGTATACCTTTTAACTTGGCGTTCGGCGTGACAGCTGTCTATCGCTTGATTGCGCTCTGGCTATTTATCCCCATTGGCTTGTATTTTTACAAGCGACAAACCATTGATAAAGTCCATCAAGCTGAGCAGTCAGATGGAAAATGAAGTTCTCAGCGTAAGTGAGTTACGCGACTACATCAATCAGACTCTTACCTATGCATATCCACTGATTGTCGTACAGGGTGAAGTCTCTGGCTATAAGGTCAATCAAGGTAAATGGGTATTTTTTGACCTCAAAGATGCCGAGACGACGATTAGCTGTTTTATGACCACATATCAGTTGAAAACGGTACTTGAAGACGGGATGCTGATTCGCGTAGCGGCGACTCCGAACCTGACGAAGTGGGGGCGTTTTTCATTAACGGTGAAGTCGGTCGAATTGGCGGGTGAAGGTGAGGTGAAGCGAGCCTTCGATCTGCTGAAAGCTCAGTTTGAACGAGAAGGGCTGTTTGATCCGGCTCGTAAGCGCGTTTTGCCCGCCTTCCCGCAGCGCATCGGACTGATTACTTCAACCGAGGCTGCTGCTTACAATGATTTTGTGACGATCGCACGCGATCGCTGGCCGCTGGTTGAGATCATGCACACTCACGTTCATGTTCAAGGCATGCAGGCTCCAGCCGATGTGGTGCGGGCGATTCAATCGTTCAATCTCAATCAAGCTGACTTGGATGCTCTGGTGGTGATTCGGGGTGGTGGGAGTGCCGAAGATTTGCAGGCCTTTAACCATGAGGATGTGGTGCGGGCGGTGTATGGGAGTCATATTCCGACTATCGTTGGGATTGGACATGAAGATGATGTGAGTTTGGCTGAGTTGGCGGCGGACGTGCGCGCGGCAACACCGACTGACGCCGCCCGACGATTACTGCCAGATCAACATGATGTGGCGCGGCAATTACGGGCCTTGGCAGAACGGCAAAGCCGAGCCACCCGTGATCACTTGCAAGCCGTGGCGCGTCAGATAGCAATATTCGAGTCGCATGTGCGGCGAGTATATCGAGTGGCAGGTGGCCAACTCACTACGCTGTCTGATCGACTGGATCGAGCCATGCAGCGACGCCTGACGGATTGGCGACATACCCTAGATCTAATGCGTCGAACGCTGGATGGTGCGAACCCGAGTCGAATCCTTGCTCGGGGCTATGCCATAGCGCGGGTCCGTGATCAGGTAGTACATGCCCCCGACCAGATTCGCCCAGGAGATGCGGTGATGCTACAATTGCATAAAGGAACAATAACGTTGCATTCAGGAGGGGAAGATGACCAAACCGATAGCCAAATCAGCCTCGACCTTTAAAGAAGACCTAGCCGAGCTCGAGACGCTAACCACTCAGCTCGAATCTGATGATATTGATCTAGATACGGCCCTCAAAGCATTTGAGAAGGGTAGTGAGTTGGTTAGTCGACTGCAGTCTCAGCTTGAGGCCGCAGAACTGAAAATTACTCAGATACAGGCTCAGGCCAGTGGGTCGACTCGCGAGGATGCCCCAGAAGAGGAATCCTTGGCAGATAGCTAGACAAAAACCTACAATTGTGGTATAGTACCGCGCATGCACAATGATTATGCCACTATTCTCTTAAAACAGTACTCCAGCGCCAGCAATGAGCGCTCGGCTGCCCACGCTATGCGCGTGCTTGATCGTCATATTCTGGAAGCCTTTCCGGCTGAGAAGCGCGAGGTAGTTCAGCAGCTCTTACCAGGCCTGACCCGTCGTCGCCTAGGGGCACGTTTTGGTCTCACTCGTAAGTTACCAACTGGCGAGGCTTTGGCTTACCCGGTGCTGATAGATAAAGTTCGTCGTGAACTGAGTTTAACTGACGAAGCCGAAGCTCAATCAATGTTTGATGCTTATCTCAAAGCTCATTTGTCGCTCATGACCAATAGCACCCGTCTGCAGTTTGCTTCACTGTGTGAAGGCGATATACTGCGCTCGTATTTGCGGACCGTCGACGTTAGCTAAGACCATGCGTGAGGGTGAACCACGACTCATACTACAGACCGACCAAGCGCCGTCGGCTGGTTTATTATTTACATTATTGCCCGGACCCGCCACACGATCGCATCCGGCGCTAGTGGGTGGTAGTCGGCAGGGCTTTGCGCAATTGTCGGCAGCGTTTGAGTTGACACAGCTCGTAAAATTGCAGCCAAAGCTCATCGCTTCAGCCGAATTAGCTCATGCTCTGGCAGCGTTACCATCGGTCGCAGTATTACCCGTACAATCACGTGAGCTACTCAGCTCGAGTGGCTGGCAGGCACTTCAGGATAGCGACTGCGTATTCATTGGTCTCGACATGCATCTTGCAAGTAGTCAGCAGATTATACTCTCGCAGGTCATGCGGACGTTGAGTACGCTCATGGTGTGCACCGATGAGCTCGCCGCGATGTTTCGATTTGAGCCAGAACTCTTGCGCCTATCAACAATTATCCCATTTTTACGCGTTGAATCCCTGAAGCGCCAGGCACTCGGACTACAAGTCCCGGTGCGCTCGACCGAGGCGCGTGGGGTCTATGGAGTAGCTGACGTGCTGCGGAGCGTTGATGCTTTAGGGCCACTACTGATTGCCTACACCGATAATCATTGGTATAGCTATGTCCGATCTGAGGATTGCGTTGTACACTCGCCGTTGCCCGCGGGGAGTACGGTGGAGGAATTTATTCGAATTTATTGGGTGGCACTTTGTCTGACGGTATTTGCTCGTGGGCAGGTGGCATCATTGCTCGAGCGTGTACAGGTGGCACATTATTTGACTCACCAAGTGCTTGCTCAGGCGAACCCGTTGACGAGTGATCAAGCTCACTCACTCACACGCCTCCTAGAGGGCTAGGCCGGCTCAGGCAGATAGTTACGCTTTGGGGCGGCCGGGCTTTGGCTAGGGCTCGGAGTTTTAGATTCGGTTGGCTTACCGAAGCCAAAAAAACTTTTTACTTGATCGAAGAATGAAGGGGCATTGCCCGGCAGGGCGGCCTTGGTGTCGTTAGCAGTGATGGCCACAGCAGCTTTATCTTCCGGTTTGACCGGTGATGGTTGAATCTGGTTGGCAGTAATGATCAGCCGCTTCCAGCTTGTTCCTGGAGGTGTACAGGTGATCAGCGTTAGAATTGGCTGAGTGGTTGGCTGCAGGACGGATATCTCGGTTGGCTCAACGACCTTTGAGCCAGCCACTTGGTAGACATATTTGCGCTTTTGATAATTGATTTGAATCTGGTCACCGGGGGC
>JAXLZV010000004.1:0-31427 GCA_046350755.1 Candidatus Saccharimonadota bacterium
ACCGTCGATCGCCTTGGTGTCAGTATCAGCTAACTGCAATTGACGGGCAATGGCGAGTACTGTCGGTGCCTGATCACCGGAGATCACCACTAGACGAACATCTCGCTGGTGAAAAAACTTCACAACATCAGCGGCCGACGCTTTGATGGGCTGTTCAAAACGCACGATACCAACCGGTTTTAGGTGCCTCAGCGCGACTTTGCCGTCGAGGCTAGCCTCGGCTATCAAAAGGACCCGGTTCCCGGCTTGAGCCGCCTGCTGGTTTTGCGCCAGAACCCATTGCGCATCAGTTTTCGTCGCGAAATCTGCCAAAATATCTGGCGCACCAACCACGATCTGCCGGAGACCAATCCGTACTGCGCCCCATTTTCGCTCACTACTAAAGCCCACTAGACTCTCACCTTGGGCGGCTGGCAACTTACCCATATGACGAATCAAGGCTGCAGCAAGATCTGAATCTGGGTCAGTTAGAGCTAGATAGTGCCCCAAATACTTTTCGACCGTCGCTGTCTGGGTTTTTGCTACCGGGACTATACTATTTACCACCAAACGATCCTCGGTGAGCGTACCAGTTTTATCAAGACATAAAATCTGAATCCGGGCGAGCGACTCAACCGCACTGGTTCGCTGGACAAGTAATCTCGAACGATATAGCTGAACTGCGCCGTAAGTAAACAGCAAGGTTACCGCCAGCACTAAACCCTCAGGCACGATAGTGGCGGCAATCGCGGCGACCTCACGCGCCAAAGTTGCTGGGGCTTCACCAGCCGAACTACCTCGAGCGACCAGCACCAGCGCCATGACAACAAACAGCCAGCTCAATACCGTAATAATAATGCCGATCGTTCGCTGAATCGGCGTAGCTCGAAAATTCAGCCGTTTGACACTAGCCGCTAAGGCCCCGATTCGAGTCTGCTCCCCCAACTTATCTATTTTCAACTCACCCGACCCAGCCGTTACAAAGCTAGCTGCATAGGCGTCAGCACCAACTATTTTTCCAATCGGAACCGACTCCCCAGTCAAGAAAGCCTCGTTAAGCTCCAAAGCGGTCGCCTGCGTGAGTTTGCCATCCCCCGGTAGTTGGTCACCGGCTTTCAACCGCACGACATCTCCCACGCGCAAGTTTTCGATCGGTACCAGCTGTTCACCCCCCGTTTGATCTAGCAGTCGAGCTGTCGGCGCCGTCAACGCCTTGAGCTTATCAAGTTGACGCCTGGCCCTGACCTCCTGCACTAAGCCAATGGTAATATTGAGAATCAGTACACTGGCGATAAACACCGCATCCTGATGCTCGCCCAGCCAAAATAGTACTGCCACCACCGCACCCAAAATGATAGTCACGAAAGAAAAACACTGACGAACAATAATCGTCAGATAATCACTGATTTCGGCTTGTTTACCGCTGAAATCCATGCTGATTGTGGGTAATTATTACAAAAATAGTCACTCTACTGGCTACCGCTTTACAGGCTCATTGTAGCATGACACTTCTGCTACAATAGGTACAATGAGCAAGCTACACTCCCCGCGCAGCATGGAAGACTACCGCAGCCACGCGGCCGCCTATATTTCGGACATCGAAGAGGCTCAGCGGCTTGATCGCATCGAAGAAGAATTTCGCAAAGCCTTTGATTTTCTTGAACGCTTGCCAAAAAGCGTGTCCATCTTCGGCAGTTCAAAATCTCAACCTGGCTCTATGTATTACGAAAAAGCCCGTCAACTGGGCGCGCGTTTTGCCAGCCAAGATATCGCCATCGTCACAGGTGGCGGCCCGGGCATCATGGAGGCAGCCAACCGAGGAGCGCTGGAGGCTGGAGGCATCTCGGCTGGCCTTGGTATAGAGCTCGACACCAGTGAAGGTCATAATCACTTCACGAATCGCTCAATGACCTTTCACTACTTCTTCTCCCGCAAAACTGCGCTGAGCTTCGCCGCCTCGATGTATATATTCTTCCCCGGTGGTTTTGGCACGATGGACGAATTTTTTGAGCTCGTCACCCTCGTGCAGTCAAAGAAGATTCAACACATTCCGATCTATTGCGTGGGAGCCAATTACTGGGAGCCGCTGGAACGTTTCTTCGACTACTACATGCTGCGCTATGATCACCTGATTGAACCAAGTGATCTCAAGCTCTACACCATCACTGACGATTTAGAGCTTATTCTCGAAGCCGCCAAGCACACTCACCCACAAAACTAGATTTTTTAGGGCAGCTTATTCTCAGCCACTTTATAGACCTGGCGAGCGTCACAGAGATAATAGTCTCGAATGTTTTCGTCGGTCAGTTCTGGCAACCTTAGCCCACGAGCTAGCTCAGCCAAATCAACTGGCGGACCAATCACCGATAGCACAATAATCGTCGGAATTTTATAGTGCCGAAGGTGATCAAGCACATGCAAGACCATGGCTTGGCGCAGTCGCTCAAGCTGCTCGGATGACGCTGGCGTCGGCGCATATAACGTACAGGTGTGATTTTCAAAATAGCAATCTGCCGCGTTACTATTGAGTGCCACCACCACTGACTCAAAACCTAGTTGAACGCCAGCCTTGGTATAAACCAAATCAGGGTTCTCGTCATAAAAAGAAAACTTCCAACCTTTAAATTCAGTCGTCCGGGCCAAAAAAGTCTCGATTAAGTCGCGCTCTCGCAACTTTTTCGATCGCTCTTCGCTGCTGGCAAACTCGTCCGCTCGACGTGAACGAGTCGGCGGCAACAGCCGCTCGATTTCGCGTATCACTGAGTGCACGAAACCAGGTAAATCATGATGATGCTTTGTCACTACCCGAGTGATTCCGCGGGCGCGCGCCGCTAGCATTCCCCCAGAGGTCGAGGAGATACTGATGACCTTCTTAATTCCAAACTTTTCGAGCGGGGCAACGTGAAAGTTCCCTCCGGTGGCGCAATAATAATCTAATAATATAACGTCAAATCGATCAGCTGGCTCATTGGCCAAGGCGGCTAAATGCGCGGTGGTGTCAATAATCGTCAACTGAGCGCCGCTAAAGTGTTTGGCTAGTCCACGCTTCAGCTCAGCGATCGCTGGCTGATAATCCTCTAGGATCAATACTCGTAGTGGCTCCGACTTCATGACGATCTCCGAACCGCTTCAATGACAGCGCGACCAAACCGTCGCGAAACTTCATGCCCAGATAAGACGCGGACGAACTCAGTATTTGGACGATCCTGGAACGCATATTTGAGATTACTACTTATCACCAAAATATCTAGGCTACCGTAAGCCACCGTCACCGGCAAGGCGGCTGGCAAGCGACTAATGTCGGTGAGAACTGACTGACTTTCGATCGTGTTTTGGAGCGAGCTTACGACTGGGTACCAGGTCTCATCATCAAGCCGCATTTGTTCATCGTCGAGCGAAAAAGCTCGTTTCAGCCGACTGGCCGAATTCACCGACCATCGCTTCGGAGCATGCCGAAGTGCCGTATAGTAGGCTAAATAACCGGCATCAAGCATCCCCTCAAATCGCTTAAGATTTTTTACCGAGTCACGCTTCCGGTAAATTGGTAACGCTAGCACAATCAGCTGCTTCAGGCGTCGCGGATACGCGGCGGCGAAATGAGTACCGATGATCGAGCCCATTGAAAAGCCCACCAGTGTAAACGGCCGCCAGACACCATGCCAAAAAAGCGTCCAACGTATCGAGCGCAGATGATCTTCGACAGTGTAGCGCAGATGCGGTGGCTTTGGACTATCGCCGTGCCCCAACAGATCAAGCGTCACGCACCGATGATGCTGCTCTAGCTCCTCAACAACTTTCTTCCAAACTCGCTGATTGGATGCTAATCCGTGCAGCAGCACCACTGTCGGTCCCTTGCCCCGACTGGTTGTCTTGAGCAGATACGGTAGGCGTAAAGCGCGATGAAGCCATTCAGGAAGCATTATCTCTAGTATACCGGTTCATACGGCTTCACGGATAGCCGTAGCAATATGACGAAGGTAGGTTTTTGTTAGCTCGTGCGGTGCGACCAGGCGCTCCAAGTGTACACCACGACGGTGCGAGAAGACGGTGCGAACATTTTTAGCAATCACTAAGTGATCAAGTGAGCCATAAAATACTGCGGCCGGAGTGCGACTCCCCCAGCGATCAACATCTCTCGACACAGCCTGTTGCTCAATCGTCGAGCGGAGCGTACTGACAATTGGATACCAGGTATGTTCATCAAGCCGATTCACTCCAAGCACGGCTGGAATGCGTCGTTTGACCATATCGGCCGAACGCACAGCAACTCGTTTCGGCACACGTCGCAAAGCCCGATAAATCGACAAATACGCCCGATCGATCACCGCATCAGCTGCTGACGTTGGCAGATCACTCGGCTGTTTGTAGATCGGTGGGGCGGCTAATACTAAGCGCCGGGCAATATGCGGATAGTGGGCTGCCAAACGACTTGCGATCAAGGCGCCGATCGAAAAACCCACAAAAATCGATGGTCGCCATAACCCGTGGGTAAACAGCGTCCAGCGTACAGCCCGTACGTGCTCATCAGTCGTGTACTCAATATGTGTTGGCTTAGGCGACTGCCCGTGCCCCAACAAATCGATTGCAATTAAATGATAGTCAGCTCGTAGCTCACGAATCAGTGGCCGCCAAATAACGCTACTCGTTGCTATACCATGGATAAGTACAACCTGCGGACCGTGGGGGTTGCCATGCCGCTCAATATGTAACCGATGAGGCAAGAGCTGGCTCGAGTGAAGCCAATCAGTAATTATCATAGTATGAGTATACGACGACAGCTTGAGTAGTTCCTGAAAAACCAATACCCACCATGAAGGTGGGTATTGACGGTAAGACGGTTTATACGTTTTCTACTATTCGTTGAAACTACTCAGGTTATCAACTACGGTACAAGTACGGTGTCGATGACATGGATAACACCATTGGTGGTGCGGATGTCATAGAGTACAACTTGGCTATCGTTGATGAAGAGCTTGCCACCCTGCTGCTTAATGGTAACGGTTTTGCCGTCGGCCATCACGGCAGAGGTGAGGGTTTTGGCAGTTGCTGCCTCCACTTTAGCCCCTGGGATGACATGATAGAGCAAGATGTCCGTTAGCGCTGCTTTCTGAGCTGGGTCAGTCAAGAGACTCTGGACCAAAGCCGGTGGGAGCTTAGCGAAAGCATCATCGGTCGGTGCAAAGACGGTGAATGGTCCAGGACCTTCCAAGGTTTTGTAGAGCCCAGTGTACTTCAGCGCAGCTGTCAGGCTTTCAAAGTTCCCGAAACGCTCGAGATAGTCTGCCGTGTCAAAGCGCGGTGCACAATTCTTAGCATTTTGCATATCCGTCAGGTTCTGAAATTTCTTCAACTGCCAACTGTTACCAAAGTAGATATGATCAATAATTTTTTGCTGATCACGTCTGAGTTGACGACATTCTTGTCTAGCAGTTGGTCGCTCGCCGCCCTTTGCGCTGGCCGTCAGCGTGGTTAATGGAGCCGCTACTGCTGCCATCGCAGCGGTTCCCAAGGCTATTCGTTTAATAAGATTCATATATTACCCTCCATTATGTTGTGTTCTACGATTTACCTAGCTTTCATGCATAGGCACCTCCGTAGCTGTCTGGGTAGTAATACTGCGTAAGATAAAGGCCTGTAAATGACGAATTAACTGTTGTTTTTCTTGGCCCTTTGGCGTCGCCGGGTAGTACTCCAATAGAAAACCATTGATCATATGGGTGATCATCTTGGCTTCGGCCGCAATGTCGAGACTTGGTCGTAACTCTTTGTTAGCCTGAGCCACGGATA
Organism: Candidatus Saccharimonadota bacterium; assembly: GCA_046350755.1. Lineage (GTDB taxonomy): Bacteria > Patescibacteriota > Saccharimonadia > CAILAD01 > CAZDEK01. Next base: position 5,767 of record JAXLZV010000004.1, read on the forward strand.
GTATTTCCTCAATGTGCAACGACGCCTTTTCGGGCACCCAGCCATGAGCCTGCTTCTGGAAATCTGATCGATTATGCAGATAATACTTCAAGACAAAGACGACATCTTCAATGTGATCAAACTGAAAGCTAATGCGCTGGAGTAGAGCGTCTTCAAGGCGCGGGAGCTGCGGCAGCTTGGATCGTTCGCGCCCGAGAGTAGTATTCGTCGAATCAAAAATATCCTTGAGGAGAACGTCTTTATCAGGATAGTAATGATAGATTGACGACAATGAGATACCAACTTCGCGGGCTAAGGTGCGCATCGATAGACCATCATAGCCGCGTTCAGCAAAGATTCGTTTAGCTGAGTTAAATATATGTTGTTGCGTATCGCGTGTCACATCGACCTCTTTAAGATTACTTATCGAACGAACGTTCGATTTGTATTGAGTCTAACGTACTTGGCTGGGAGCGTCAACTAAAACGCATATGTTTTCCAAGACATGTGTTGGAGTAATGGTTTACAATCGAATGCAGGAGGCACACGCAAAGATGAAAATTGGCATTATTGGATCAGGAGTCGTCGGCACCACACTGGCCACAGGTTTCAGCCAGGCGGATCATACCGTTCGACTCGGTACTGGGAGTCGAGATAAAATTCCCGAGCTCAGTCAGGCAAGTAATGATAAGTACCAGGTGGCTGAATTTGCCCAGGTCGCCGATTGGGCTGAAGTAATTATTCTCTGCGTGAAAGGCAGCGTGGCTGAAAAAGTCGTTCGCTCGCTTACTCCGCAGATAGCGAATAAACCAATCATCGACACCACTAACCCAATCACCGACGCTCCACCAGTCGATGGTGTACTCGAGTATTTTACTGATCAGAATGAATCACTGATGGAGCGTCTGCAAGCCATCGCGCCGGAGGCGAAGTTCGTCAAAGCGTTCAATAGTGTCGGTGCCGGAGTCATGGTGCACCCAAAATTCGCCACCACTCCTACGATGTATGTCTGTGGCGATACGGACGGAAAGCAGATCGTTTCACCACTCGTCAGCTCGCTTGGCTGGGAAGTCGAAGATCTTGGTGCAATGGCGGCGGCACGCCCCATCGAAGATCTTTGTAAGCTCTGGTGCATTAGTGGCTTCCAGGGCAATGACTGGATGCATGCAATCAAGCATATCCGCGCTACTCACTAAAGATTATTGTACTTTGCCGACGTAGTAACTGTTGAGTACTGTATAGGCTGAGTTTGCGTGCTTATGCTGCTGGCCGGCAACTGACGAATTACCGTTCAAATAGGCGGTGATGTCATGGCCACAAGTAGTACTGCTAAAGACCGATTTACCACCTGGGTGGGCATTTACATAAGCTGTAACGTTATAGTAGCCACCATTGTAGATTACCCAGCAATTTGACTGACTATTATGCGTCGCAACCTGAGCCGTCGTGCATGCACCGCCGGCAGAACCACACGCTGGAGCAGCTGGAGCAGCACTCGTCGTCGGCTTCGGCGTTGTGGCGACGGGAGTCGATGAAGTGGCAGGCTTGGGAGCCACGGATGTCGCACTGCCCCCAGCTGTTCCAGACGATCCGCTAGCCGAACTCCCTCCACCGCTAGCCGGACTCGGGCTCGAACTAGTGCCTGTTCCACCCGGCGTAACCACCGGCGGAGTTTCCGACGTCACCTGCCCGCTGGCTGCATCAGTCGAGACTCCCACGGCATCGTTCTGATTTGCAGTTTTGCCCTGCGTGGCGAAGTCCGCTGCCAATACGCCAGCGAAGCCTAAGCCAAATACGATCAAACAAATCAGGACTAACGTTTTAATCTTCACGAACTATTTTTGCCCGAGTATAAATTTCGCAGGTGCACCATTGGCCGTTAATGGGTCGAACACAAAAGTAACTTTTTGCGCGTCGGCGGGAATTAAGAAGCTGAGCTGACCAGTGCGTGTCGCATTGACCGGAAATGGTCCAGCTTGAATCGGCTTATCCATCATTGCTGGCGACATCGGCCACTCTTGGCCCTTTTCATCAATGACTTTCGTTTGCAGGACAGGGGCAAAATCAAACCGTTCCGATGAGGCGTTTGTAATCGTCACTGTTGCTATTGCAAACTTCAAGCCTGGTGGCGCTAGATAGGGCTGCTTACCAACGGCATCATATTGCACATTTGTCACAACGAGATTCGCCTTACCAGCGCTGGCATCCGATCCAAATTGGCTCATTTTGCCATTATTTATCAGGTAAACACCCGTCAGGATCCCTATCACCGCCCAAGCCACTATCATCCCAATAACTACGGCTCGAGAGACTTGCCGATGCCGATACTGCGGCGCCCGGGGTACGTGTTTCTTGGTAGCTTTTTTTACTTTATTCATTGCACCTTCCCAACATAATAACTATTAAGTGTTGTATACGCCGAATTCGAATGCCGATGTTTGGCGCTACCGACAGCGGCTGAACCATTCATAAAACTCGTAATATCTTTCCCGCAGCTCGTACTATTAAAGACTGCCGTTCCCCCCGGATGAACCCTGACATAACTAGTCACAATATAATAACCGGCGTTATAGATAACCCAGCAGTTGCTGGCAGAGTTATGGGTAGCAACTTGAGCCGCCGAACATACCCCCCCGGGTGAACCGCAGCCAACGGCCGGTGGTGGTGTGGTAGTACTTGGTTTTGGAGTGACGGTGGTCGTAGTCGTCGGCTTCGGAGTGGTAGTAGTTGTGGTTGTAGTCGTCGGCTTCGGAGTGACAGTGCTGGTAGCCGTCGTACCGCCACCAGAGCTCGTACCGCCAGTACTCGTCGATCCAGAGGTGCCAGTACCTCCACCCGTTGCAGTACCGCCTCCCCCCGAGGTGCCGCCACCCGTGTTACCGCCACCTCCAGAGCTCGTACCGCCGCCCGTATTGCCACCGCCAGCTGGATCAGAGTGCGGCGTGATAATCGGCGTACCGTCAGCTGCCAGCTGGTCACCGCCAACCGTCGCGCCCGGCAAAGTGGAGGCATCATTGGCTGGACCACCGAGCCGTGTTCCCTCCGGTAATGCCAAGCCAGCGATCAATACCCCCATGCAACCGAGGCTAAAGACAATCAGACTAATGAGTACGAGTTGCTTGATCTTCATGACATTGAAAACTCTTCTGTATGTATTTTACTCTTCGGTACACCTTTTTTCACGAATTGCTCCGTCATAGCGTGCATCATGGGTGGGGGTCCGCAAATCAATATCTCGGTGTCTTTCAATCCTTCGGCCGCCTTAGCCACCTTGTCAGCCGTCAAGAAACCATCTTTGTCGGTAATAACGGGGAAAAACCGCACACTCTTAGAATGCTTGGCGGCCACATTGACGATGGCTGAATAATCCACCATCTCACTCGGTGTCTTCACTGAATAATAAAAGTCGACATGATAATCATCAGGTACTTCAGAAATCATTGATAAAAACGGCGTTACGCCAATCCCGCCAGCGATCCAGATTTGTTTCTTAGCTGGAAAATTGCGAAACGAAAAACGACCATAGGCACCTTCGACCAAGACGGTCATACCCTTCATACTGGGTGCCAACTTAGCCAGCGTACTCGTATAGGCACCGAGCGCTTTCACGGTAATCGCAATACCAGGGTAGGTAGAGTTTGACGAAACAGTAAACGGATGCCACTCGTGAGACAAGCCTTCACCCTGAAAGCTCACAAATACGAATTGCCCACTCTCAAATCCCATCGAGTCGTGCTTGGGCTTTAAGACAAGTCGAGCTGTACCAGGTGCCACCATGCCAGTTTCGGCCACTTCATACTCGTAACGTCGCACCAGAAATCGGGGCAGCAACGTCCGGTAAATATACGATGCTGCACCGATCACTATCCAGCTCATCAAATACCAGTAAAGCAGTGGGCTACGAGAGGTATCACTGGAAATGAGTACCACGTGTAGGGCTATCAGCAGAAAGGCCAGTCCCATAAATTTGTGCGTCGTTAGCCAAATCTTATATGGCAGCTTGATAAAAAACGTCACAATCATTAAGCCGATAAATAACCATAGACCAAGCACGCCCAAAGTGATCGCCAGATCTGCGAAGTTCGGCAAGAGCTGGAGCGCAGCCGCGTGCAAACTACTTTCAGCTAGCTTCAACGATAATGCTAGCGGATGCAGTAATGCCAAACAGAGCGCAATCCCGCCAGTAAGATGATGAGCTACATAGGCCTTATTAAGACCCCCAAATAATTGCTCAATCACCCGCGCTCGGGTCGAGAATAAAAGATTTACGCAATACAGCACAATCGCCACAAGACCAGCGATTTTACCAATACTGCCAAGAGCTATGGCTGGTGATGAAAAACGCACCGTCAAAGGCATCATGCCAGCCCACAAAATAACTGGAATAATCGAAACCACAATAACGGCAGGCCAAGCGAATTTTGTAGGTGAAGTATTATGCATAGCTGTAGTTTGAGGCTTGGTAGCTGAGCCCATCAAGCTTATGCTGTTGATTGTACCTCGAGAGTGACCAGAGGCGCAACGCTGCGCGACTTCGATTGAACGCGACTGAACCAGGCGCCTACTCGCGGGCTAGCCCTTCAGCTTCGATTGTGGCTCGATTTATGCCATTGCGAACGTTTTGATAGCCACGGGTCTCTAAAACACTACAAGCCATCCCGGCGCGGCCACCAGACCGACAATATACCACTACTGCGGCTTCCAATGGCACTGCCTGTAAGGCCTGCGGGTCATTCATGATCTCTCCCAGCGGTATATTGATAGCCCCTGCGACATGATCACCAGCATACTCGTGCGGCTCTCGCACATCAATGATATATGGGGACAATTTATTCTGCTCGTTCATCCTATCGTCTCCTTCCGCGTTGAGATTTTAAGGCTCAAACCTGATACTGGGAGCCATTTCGTAAGTATCTATATATAGTAACAGCTCTATCAGAGTATGTACGTAGGTTGCATCGGTGAATGTAACGCCGCTTGATAGCTCATGAGCTCGCACCCTGCAACAGCGTGTATACTGTGAGCATAAGTGGAGTGTACATATGGAATTATTGTTCAAAATTTTGCTATACATCCATCTGTTTGGCTTTGCGGCCGTCACCGGTGGACTGCTTACCCAGTTTAAACTGAAAAATCGCGAAGTAACCTCACTGGCTGTAAATGGTGCTCGCCTTCAAGTCATAACGGGAGTCTTGCTTTGGCTTACCGCCGAAGCTGGAGAGTTTTCTGAAGCTGGACTCGGCTTAAAGCTAGTAGGGGCGCTCATCATCTTGGGAGTCCTCGAGACGCGGCGAAAAAAAGGTCTGACCAAAAATCTCTATTACTTCTTGTTGATAGTTCTAGTGCTACAAGTTATTACCGCCGTCTTTTTACTCGAAATCAGCTAAGGTACACATTAAAAAGCCGACAGATGTCGGCCGCTTTTATCTTAAATCATTTAACTTTTACAGCCCGAGGATCTGCTTCTTCTTGGCGTTAAATTCTTCTTCGGTCAAAATTCCTTCAGCTTTCAGCTGTCCGAGCTTTTCAAGCTCGACGTAGAGGTCAGCTTGGGCTGGGGCTGCAGCTGCGGCCTCTGGAGCTGGGGCTTGCTCAGCATCTTTGGCGGCATATTTTGAGCCTGTCGGCGACTAACATTATTCGATACGGCGGTGGCGGTACCAGCAATAACTGCCGTGCGCGCCATGCCTCGTAATAGTCCTGGCATTACTTGCCTCCCTTCTCATGAGTGATTTCTTCATAGGCTTCTGGATGTATGCGGCCTTCGGCCAGCAGTACACCGTTAGCATTTATCAGCGCTTGCTTGATGTCTTTCGCCCACAACTGCTCAACGATCAATAGCCCAGCCGAACAATTATTATCCAGCACGCTTGCGATCTCTTCAACATCATCGTCTTGAATCAAGCCAGACTCTTGTACTCCGTCCGGCATGAGCTTCTGCACAACTGCATCATCAACGGCGTTAATCTCGATCTCAGTTACTTCGCCTTTTTCATCCTTCAGAATCAAAGCAATATCTAAGACCGCAATGGTGCCATTAGCGACTGCTGTGCTTAAGGCCTCTAAGACCTCACCCTTAAACTTATTGCCGGGAAAACCGACAACGATATAATCAATTGGTCCTCGCATCTCATTAACTCCTTATATGCTTACTATTATACACCCGCGGGATATGCCAGATTAGAAAGAAATTGTGTCAAAAATTCATTACAGACAGTAGTCGCTGGACTTACCCATCTTGGCATCGCCAGCCGGCAAACTTTTAATTCGTGCCGCATCAGCTGCCGGAAACATTTCAAACCAACACACTGCGTAGTAAGCCTGTGCCGCTTTTGCCTTATGGGTTGCCACATAGGCTGGATTACTAGCGGCTTTATTCCGCGTCCGGTAGTCATACACACCAAGATCATAGCTGATGTTATTATTGACCTTATGGCCGACCGCCGTGGCGATGATATCACCAGCTTTTACCGCGACTGGGTTTTCAAAATTTGTCATCCTACTATCATCCTTTTTGGCGGCCGGCAGGGTGTCGGCAAGCTTCTGAAACTCCGGCGACAGGCTCAATAAATGATCATACCGATAGGCAATACCACAATCATTCGTAATCGTAAACATATACTGGATTTCACCAACTTCAAGATACCGGGCGCCGCTCGTCACCCGACCATCCATAATAGCCTTAACGGCAATCGCATCGTTTTTTGAACCATCAAACCGAAAACCGCCATGCGGTTTATAATCACCGCCTCGTGTTTGCCCTGGATACAACACGCTTGTCGCCTTCGCAAGATCGCTCGGTGCATTAGAAAACTTCACCGGACTATCACACTGCGGAATAATTGATCCAGCCGGGTTTGCGGTCGGCACCCAAGCCGTTTCGCTCCACGCCCAATCGACACTATCAGCTACCTTCGGCTCTGATGATACTGTAGGAAGTGGTGTCGCGGACTCCTTCGGCTTGCCGCCGCGTACGGCGTACCAGATACCGCCGCCGATCAAGCCAACTACCACGATTGCGATAATAATCTCAATTGGCGTAAAGCCAGGCCTTTTTTTCATGTTTCGCAAGTGGACGTTCCCCTGGTAATGCGGTCAGTGCTTATGCTTCAACAATAGCGGCAATATGGGCACATTTCAAGCTTGGTTTGACCCCGACGCCCTTCCCCACCAGCGTATAATAGTAAGTAATGAAGGAGGTGCAGAATGACTACATCAAGCCAAGCAAAAAACTCACAAACTCCAAAATACACCAAGCTCAATCCTGCTCGTGAGACACACGCGGTTCGCAAAACTGAACAGGTGGATACCCCACGCGATCCAAGAGCCACCAATACGGCCGAACGATCACACCCAATCCACGGTGGTCGCCACAACTAACCGCGCATTCAGGCTGCAAAATCATCAATCAGAGCGAGTTTTTGGCTGCGTTTGAGCTTTTTGGTGGCAGCTTCAGCCCTGAGAGCCGCTGATCGATTCGAATAAACGCGAGCATACACCAGCCTGACTGGTCGACGCGATCGTGTATACTTGGCGCCAATCTTTGAAGTGTTATGTTCGACCAGTCGCCTATCGAGATCACGAGCAATCCCCGTGTAGAGCGTGTCATCCGCACAACGCAGAATATATAGATGATACATAGCTATAGTCTATCACTGAAATACTCATGCTTGGCTAGCACCCCCAACAGGTGTAGGTTAAGAGAATGGCTGTCTCACACGGTGACATTGCGCTCTCGCGCCACGCGTTCTTCTACTTCTTCGGGCTGTACGCCTGGAATATATTTAAGAAACTCGTACTTTGGCTACTCATTTTGACCGTTGCCTACACCTCGTACCAGCTCTTTAAAAGCACCAAGGTATTTGGTGCCTCGGATGCTGAACTCACACAAGCTTTTCTGGAGCCTCTGCCGCGCGTCGGGGCGGGCTTTGCGATCTTCATTGGCATCTACGCCTTAATTCGTGCCATTATTGCTACCCGCAGTACCCATTACTCCATGACGCCGAAAGGCATCATCATTGAAACCGGCTGGTGGACCCGTCGTACAGTCATCGTTGATTATGCACAAATCCAAAAGATGACGATCGTGACAAATCCGTTCGATCGAGCATTCAAGGCACGTTATATCTATCTTGACCTGATCGGCGGCAGTGCGGGCGTCGCCCTCGAAGCCGTCAATGCCGACGCCGTTGCTGATATCCAAGGCAAACTGTCGATCGCCGCATCAAAAACCGCACCACGGCTCAGCTCCAGTAAGACACCAGCAAAAAAAGCTGCCGCCAACACTCGCCCACCAGCGAAGGCGTCATCTCAAAAAACCCGGAACAAGAAAAAGCCTACAAAAAAAGCAACCTCCCCAAAAACTCAGCGTGCCAAAAACGCCTAGTAGTCGTAGACTTTCGATAACTAGGCCAAACGGCGTACAATACTGACATGGAAAAATCCACTCAAGCTAATATTAATCAGACACTGGCCACAGCCAAGCGTTTTCGCTGGGTCGCCCTGATTGGTGCCGCTCTACTCGGCATTGGTACCGTTTTCTACCATTTTCAAGAAAAACTCTCCTGGCTGGACTCACTGTATTTCTCGACCATCACTCTGACTACTATTGGCTATGGAGATATCGTGCCACACACGCCGCTAGGCAAACTCTTCACGATTTTTTATGTACTTATTGGGGTGGGAGTGATCGCTGCCATCCTCAATATCTTAGTGAAAGGCGCTGCCCAACGGCGTATAGAACGCTTCAGCTCTAAGCACGGTCGCCAGAACGATACTCTGCAAGACTAATCTTGCATTGGCCCCTCAAGGAGCTTCTGCTACACTATGATGAATGAAGCCGACTGAACCACAAGAGGGAATACCGCAGTCAGATGGCACGGCCACGCCATCATCACCCACAGCTCCAGCTCCAGCTCCAGCTCCAGCTCCAGCTCCAGCTCCAGCTCCAGCTCCAGCTCCAGCTCCAGCAAATTCTACTCCACCCACGAATCCAGCAGAAACAGGACCTCAATCCAATACTCCCGGCCCCACAGCGCTCCCCTCAATACTCAATCAAGCCAAGCGCACCGAACCCCAGGTCGCTTCGCCACAACCTCCCCGCTTTTCCAAAAAAGCTCTGATCATTATGGCAATCATAGGTATACCGGCCCTCTTCCTCATATACCGACTCGCGATTGGGGTGTATTACTCGCCGGAAAATTCATACGCCCGCAATAAGAGTAAGATAGAAACCGCTAGAAAAACCGCGGCTACTCAAGTCAATGACAACCTTGATAAAATCAACACTGCGCTATTAAAAATAGCCCCCACCATACCAGCAGACGAACTGGTGAGAGCTTCGGGAGTGACGTATCGTGCGAGCCCCAATGGAGGACTGGTCAAAGTCGAGCAGCCCCTCCAAATCCCTGAAAAACAAGAAGCCCTCAAGGGCGACCTGATACCCGTCAATGGAGCCGCCAAGCAGGATGGTTGCTATCACGTCGTTGAATATGGTGGCAGCAAATTCAATCGCTATCCCGTTGGCGAGCACGCAAGTTGTATTTATGGCACCAAGCGAGCCTACACTTGGTCGGGAAGCGAGGAAAAACTGAAGCAGCTAGTCGAGGCGGTCAAGCAAGACACTGGACTGCCAATTAACAATGCCTCCACGTATCAGAGCACAACCCAAAGCTCACGCAATAGCCTGAGCTACACAATCGCTTGGCTAGGCAGTACCTACCCTACGACGAGCGAATTAAGCCGACTCGACTTATTTGCCGGATCAGATTGGGAAAAAATCTTTCTGGAGGAAAAGCTCGCTACGATTGAACGGAAATCATCTACCCCTAGCTCGAGCCCAACCGCTGGTTCGATTAGCCCGAGTGCCAATACACGTTCGAGCAGTAGTTCCAGGCAGTACATCCTACTCATACAAGGAAGCGACGAATACGTGAAGCTCTTCGATCGAACCCTCTAAGCATGCTGGCACGACATGAGTACATCTAGCTGGGCACTTGCATCATCAGAGAATCCCGCTTTTGCCAATACGAAAGGCCAGAGCTACCCCACGGTCATTAAGCCCTGGATGCTGTTTTTGCCCTACGCAATCGTACCAATCATTCTTGCCGTAGTTATCGCCAATCTGATTGGCGATTGGAATCTGCAGCGAATCCTACCTCAATCAGCCGAACAAGTTTTTGTGCTTGGCATTATCTTTGAGAATCCGCATATCATCGCCAGTAATATCATGCTACTCGATAAAGAGTATCTGCGTTTTTATCGTCGCCCACTCATCTTGCGCCTTGGGCTAGTCGCCATCGTCTGCATAGCTCTAGCCGTTACACTCGGGATACGTGCCTTCTTCACCTTTTTTTACGCTTGGACTATCTATCATGTCGCCCGCCAACAAATAGGCATTGGTAAGATGCTCAATCGTCAACCCTCAAGGCTGTATGAAACCTGGAGCTGGCTCTTTCTTGCAAGCTCCTTGCTGATCGCATTTGGCGTCGGCTATTTTCGAGCTGATGACGTGCCAATTTCACCTGATTTGATACGGACGGTGATTTGTCTCGCGACAGCCGCCACGGTTGTCATCGGGCTCATGAGCATGGCTCGACTCAAACGCAGTCAAGGTCGCTTATTCATTCTGGCCAATCTACTTTTGCTCGTCGGTGCGACCGTCTGTTATTTGCAGGGTATGCCGCTACTGGCAATACTTCTTCCCCGCATTGTGCATGACACATCGGCCTTTATCATCTATATCAACCATGATACGAATCGTAATCAACCGCACGCCAAGCACTTTTTATATCGGGCGACGTCTAGCTACCTCCCGATATGGGCCACGCTCATCACTGTTGCCCTTCTATGGGGTGGTGTGGTGACTTACTCGGGTCACAATTGGGTCATCTGGCTCGTCATTGGACTGACGCTCGCGCATTATTGTACGGAAGCTTTCACTTGGAAACATGGTAGTCTCCATCGGCGCTATGTACGCATGGCCGATTAGTCTGGCTACTCGGTCCGGAGGGCTTCGATCGGATCCAGCTTGGCAGCCTTGCGTGATGGCAGCCAGCCAGCCAGGATAGAAACAACCATCAGTACTACAACCAAGATAATGATCTCAATCGGTTGAAAAAGTAATAACTTCTGGCCTTCGCCGAGATTTAACTTCTGAGTAATCCAAGGGTTGAGTACTACCCCCGTGCCTAAGGCGATCATCGAGCCAATCACCCCACCGAGAAAACCGATCCAAGCGGCCTCAAAACGAAAGAGCCGTCCAATATCTCGCTTGCGCATTCCCAGAGCTTTCATGAGCCCAATCTCGCGGGTTCGCTGCAACACACTGATATACATCGTATTCACAATCCCAAAGATCGAGGCGATGATAGCGATGACTCCAAAGCCCGCCACAATACCTTGCAATACGCCGATAATGTTCGTGAGAAATTTCTGAGTATCCTTTACGCTTTGAGCTGTATAGCCTTGGCGCTTGATTTCGTCCTGAACAGCTTGCAGCTTCTCCGCATTATCGCCACCAGTGACTTTGACATAGGCATAGTCATACTTCTGGTAGTTCACCGTGCCCGAAGTAGCGATGTCATTGAGGCGCAGGGCATCATCTTGGCCAACCACTAGGTACAACTCTGTTCCTGGCTGCGAAGTCGTCGGCTTTTTGAGCACCGTGGCGATGGTGAATTCCTCAGTTGCGACATTCTGCTGACTGAGTTTTGCTAGCTGCTGCGGGTCTTGGCCAAGTGCCCCCGATTGTCGCAACGTATCAGCGGTAATCGGCTTCATGATCGCTAGCTGAAGCTTCTTGCCGATCGCTTCGTTGGCGTCTTTAAAGCCAAGTGCCGTAACGTAGCCCTCTGGCAACTGGATCTCACCAGACTTGGGTTGCGATTGCGTACCAGCTAGGATATCAGGCTGCAAAAACGGATTAACCGCCTGTACCGTACCGACATATTGCTTCTGACCTTCTCGGGTCAGATACATGAGGTTTACCGTGACATTTTCGCGTACCCGATCGACACCATTAGTGGCACGAAGTTTACTGATATCATCGGCGCTCAAGCGCTTAAACTGAACAGTCGCGCCCGAGCCGTTCGCGATAGTTCCAAAATTTGGGTCATACTCCCGCGGCTTACTGGTGTCGCCGCCGCCGAAAATCGCATCATCATTGGCCACAATCAATTCAGCCGGGTCGAAATTTTGCGCGATTATTTTGTTCACAAAAGCCGTGGCGCCGTTACTGGCCGCGAGCGTCAAGGTTAACGCAAAAGCACCGACCGCAATCGCTAAGGCCGTGAGGATAGTGCGCCCCTTCGCGCTTTTCAAGCTCCGGCCGGATCGGCGAATTAAATCTCGCCAGCTCATGATTTTGTCAGCTCCCGCTTTTGCTTTGCAGTGAGTTTATTGGTGCCAACGGTTTTACTAATCTCGCCGTCCTTCATGTATATCTTCAACTGACATCGATCGGCCAACTCTTCGTCGTGAGTCACGATGACCAGCGTACAGCCTAGCTTCTTATTGAGATTGAAGAGCAAACTAATAATCAAATCACCGGTGGCGCTATCAAGGTTGCCGGTTGGCTCGTCGGCAAAAATCAGTTTCGGCTTATTCACAATCGCTCGAGCAATCGCCAAGCGCTGCTTTTGACCACCCGATAGATTAGCTGCCAGCCCATTCATCTTATCGAGCAGATCAACCGCCTGAAGTGCCTCTTCAACTTTTTTTCGCCGCTCACGATCCGGCACCTTCGCGATTTCGAGCGGTAACATAACATTCTGATAGCAAGTCTGATTCGCCTCTATAAAAAAGGCCTGAAAGATAAAACTCATCTGAGTAGCTCGAAAAGCGTCCATTTGTTTGGGCTTAAATCCCTGCAAGCTCTTCCCATCGATGATTACCTCACCGCTGGTTGCATGGTCTAGCCCGCTCATGACGTGCATCAAAGTCGATTTCCCCGAACCGGACTTGCCAATAATTGCCGTGGTCGAACCTTTCGGGATAATGGTATTGATATTATAAAGAGCCGTAAAGAGACCTTCGCCTTTACCATAGGTCTTTGTGACGTCTTTTACTGCGATCATGAATGACCTCCTCTCGGCTTACTGCCTGCCGACGGGCCGCCCATGAGTGAGCCAATGTTTGGTAGTCCAAGCCCAACTATCATGCCAAGCACGGCGAATGCGAATGCCACCCAGAGCGTATCGCGCACCGCGATCACTATGCCATCCTGGACATCTTTCTTCACGGCCGCACCAATTTTTTCTTGCTGCTCTCGATACTTCGCCAGTGCCTTCTCCCGAAACGCAGGTGGTAACTGCGATAGCGTCGGCGCAACCGCCGGATCAGGAACTTGGGAGTCAGCGTCCGAGGTTGAGAAACCACCGTTTTTGCTGTTCTCGCGCGCTTGAGCCACAATTTTATCCTTCGCGGCTGCCGGGATAGTCGAGTCAGCTTGTATTTTGAGGCCGATCTGACTTGCTATGCTGGCAAACAAAGCCGCGCCAATCAGTGCCGCGCCAAAGCTCGCGCCAACTTGGCGCATCGTATTATTCACACCGCTGGCTTCACCAGCTAGGTTAGGGTTGACGGCTGAAAGCGTGAGGTTGTTAATTTGACTTTGCACCAAACCGGCACCAATCCCAAACAGTACTAAGCCTGGAATCAAGGCATTGATTTGAACACCAGGGTTTACCGTACGAATCATCACATAAATCGCTAAGGCCGTCACGGTCAGGCCTAATAAAATAATCGATTTGGGTCGTAATTTCTTCGCCAGTGCCAATGAGGCCGGCGAGGTAATAAACAGTGCCAACGACAGCGGAAATAGCGCTTTACCAGTCGCAAAGGCGTCCAGCCCATGCACGACCTGGTAGTAGATCGGCAGCACAAAGATAAGACCGGTCAACGATAATGATACCGCGGCAGTCACCGACATACCGCTGACAAATTGACGATTTTCAAACAAATGCAAGGATACCAGCGGGGTGTGACCGCGCTTTTCCCGATACCACTGCCACCAAGTGAAGATCGCCAACAGAATAATCCCTAGCAAAATTGCGATCGGCGTAATCGACAACCCAAATGGGGTAACGTCGATTTTAAAAACATCAAAGGCTTGCTTGGCAATCCACCAACCATAATCCGAGCTCTGTATCACCCCAAATACCAAAGCCAGGAGTCCAGTCGAGGAAAGTAGCACGCCAAGCCAATCGATTTCTTTCTTTTCGATCTCATCGCGCGCGTCTTTAATCAGCACTGAGCCAATCAACAGTACTAGCACGATAACGACGTTAATTCGAAAACCCCAGCGCCAAGAGTAATTTGTGGTCAGCCAGCCACCCAAAATCGGACCTAACGCGCTGGCTCCTCCGGCGACGGCGCCAAACACGGCAAAAGCGATTGCCCGATCACGGCCCTCAAAGTTCGTTACAAGTAGCGAAGCAGTTGCAGGCATCATCAAGGCTGCACCAATCCCTTCAATAATCGACTCACCGATCAAGAGATGAGTAATATTTAACGAGATCGAAGCAATAAAACTTCCCAGCGCGAACAAGATGGCACCTAACATAAACATGCGTTTACGGCCAAACAAGTCACCCAAACGACCGCCCGTGATGGTAAAGGCCGCCAACGTCAGCGAGTAGACAGTAATCACCCACTGAATCTGCGTGAAGTTCGTATTGAGATCAACGATAATGTTGCGCAGGCTGACGTTAAGGAGAGTGGTATCAATAATGATAATGGCCAAAGCCAGAGAAATTACTGCCAGCTTACCCCAGTTGCGCCAGAATGATTCAGCGGGTTTGTGCGTTGTTGATGATTGCGACATTACTTAACATGTTAACGCTCGCGCCCTGGCGTTGTCAAAGATGCGCAAAACAGCCAATCGCGCTAAAATATGTAGAAGCATGAGCATTTTTCCATGAACAGCCTAATGGCGATTCTGCCGATATTCATAATTATTCTGGCCGGCTACGCACTGCGCGCTCTACACGTCGTCAAGCCAAGCTGGGTCTCGGCACTCAATGGTTTTGTCTATTACGTCGCTCTACCCGCTCTGATCATCCAAAGCTTTGCAGCAATTCGCTTAACCGACTCCGCTATCTCCCGTGGGCTCTTGGCCAACCTTGGAGTCGTAGCGCTTATCGCGGTGGTGTTAGCCTGTGTTCTCAAACTCTCCAAGCTCTCCAATAAACTCCAAGCCACCATCTTCCTGACAGTATTAGTCGGAAACACCGTCTACCTTGGTATCCCGGTTGTTTCGGCCAGCCTACCTGATGCCCCACTCACCATCGTGGCAGCCATCGGCTCAGTGCAGCTTGTCGCAGCCATGATCATTTCACTCATCGCTATCGAATGGCTCTTTCTGAAATCTCGCAATAATGCACGGATCACGATGAGCCTTATCCAAAATCCCCTCATCATTTCGCTCGCTATTGGCATCATCTTGAGCTTTGTCAGACTCCCCGCCTTGGCCGACTCGTTGATGGCGCCCGCTCTTAAAGTCTTGGCCGCCACCGCTTCGCCGCTTGCTCTGTTCACTCTCGGGGCATTCTTACACGGCCACACCAAACCTAAACGCTTGGGACTTCTACTCAGTACCGGGGCCAGCAAGCTCGTCATTACCCCACTCATATTCCTCTATGCGCTGCCATTTTTTGGAGTAGGCCAGCTCACCAATCTGCACACCTCGATTATCCTGGCTGCCATGCCCACGGCTGTGACCGCCTTTGTGCTAGCTGAAACGTATAAGCTCGATCAAGAGTTTGCAGCCGGAGCCATGGTTACTACTACCATTCTCAGCCTCATCACATTACCAATCATCATCAGCCTGCTGGCCAGCTAAGCACGTGCTACAATAAAGCTCTAGTGCTAATCAACAAGAGGAAATATGGAAGAAACACCAACTGTAGCCCCCGAGACTACTGCTCCACCGACCGCTAAGAAATCCGACACCGGTGCCACAATCGAATCGATTCACCGCCTCATGCAGGACGTCGCCGAAACCCGCGAAAAGGTCCGCACACTCCGCGACCAGCTCAAGGATGTCATGGAACAAAATGAAGAATATCGTCAGCTCGCCGATGAGATCAAAGACCTCACAAAAAAACGCGCCGAAGCCAAGCGAGCCTTAGCCGACGACAAAGATTATCAAGTGCTTTCAGCCGATCTGGATGATTACCGGCTCAAGCAGCGTGATCTACAGGATATACTCTCGCAGCACTTGGTGCTCTACTATAACCAAACCCAACAGACGAAAATCGTCGATCAGGGCGGCGAAACCCGCAGCGTCATCCTTTCGGCCAAAGTCGGTAAGACCGAAGCCTAACCGCTGACTCATCAATACTAAAAAAGCCCGACTCAGGGCTTTTTTAGTGCTAGCTCATCAGAGCTTCGGGCGGTATTTCATTCCAGTAGCCGTCGCTCTGCTGTTGATAGAAGGCTACGCGATGGACAGTTTCCTCGGGGTCATATTTTTTCTCAACCCGCTGGGCGGTGCCGGAGCGCGCATAGTGAGTCTTAGTATCAACCACGGCCGGTGAAGTCACTCGTTCGATTTTAAATTTCTGATTATCCTTCTCAAAAAAAATCGCATCGATAGTCCGTGACAGATCAGGATGGTCCTCGAGTGGCTCTTTTGTCTTCTTGTGGTTATCTATCTCATACTTTTGATCAATCAAGTCAACCAACTGATCCCAGGCTTGGTCGCTCATAGACTCGTCGCAATCCTGATCATATCATCCTGGTTGATCTGATTCTCACCAGTCATCGTATAAAAGCTACCATGGTTAACCCACGCAGCCTGATTTTTCTCATACATATAGATCGTCAGACCCTGAGCCTGCAGTGCCAGATAGTCAGTCGAATTTTTGAGCACGTGCTGCTCAAGGACAGCTTGGCTATCCCAGCTTGTCTTAGCTTCAGTAATCGTCAATTTTTCGTCCCCCTTGGTAATAGAATAACTCAAAGTACCTTGTGATGTCTTCACATCTTTCGCTTCGCTCCAGCCAGTCGGCACATAACCGGGCATTCCCGATGTCACACCGGCCCGCATGGCAGCCAGTCGCAGGGCGAAATTGGGATAATTCACCTGCCAGAGATAAGCACCCAGCAGGACTAAGGCGATCACACTCATTACAACTGCCGTTGGCTTGGCTGGGCCTTTTTTAGGCTCCTTGTCGGCAGGAGTAGCTACATCAGCTCCAACTTCATCACCAAGAGCGAGCTTCAAAGCGTCTTCCCGACTCATTGTCACACCAGCCACGGTTGTCATATTGGGAGTTGCAGCACTAGCGGCTAGCGAAGAAGTAGGATTTGGTACTGGCGTGGTTGGTGTAGGAGCAGCTGATACGTGAGGGGTCACTTCTGGCGCTACGCTGACGGCCGGGGCCACCACATCATTCATGCTGCGAGTGTTCGCCGGAGTCGTGCTAGCTGGTTGAACCGTCGTCTTAGCTAGCTCGCTAAATTGACTATCTGATAAAACCGGGTCTTCCTTGCTATCAAGCGAAGGAATTTCCGAGGCAATCTGGCTGCTGAGATTTTCGGTGGTACTAGCTAATTGTGCTGTTGGCGGTGCTACTGCGGGCGGCTCTGTCGCAGGAGCCGACACAGGAGATGCCGCCGCAGGAGGGGGTGTTGTTTGTGCCGTTGACGCGGGCACACCAATAGGTACAGTCATTGGCGTGGCGGCTGGTGGTGTTGCGGCTGGTGGTGTTGCGGCGGGAGCAGCAGGGGCGGGGGTGTCAGTGATTGATGCTAGCGGAGCAGGGGCAGGGGCAGGTGCCGGAGCTGCAGCAGCCGGTACAGTTGGAGTCGCTGGTGGTGCGGGAGTAGGAGGAGGAGGAGGAGGAGGAGGAGTTGGGGCTTGCGTTGATGCGGCAGCAGTTGGTGGAATAGGAGCCGGCGGAGTCGGCACGACTGGTGCGCTACCACCGGCAGCCTTAAGGGCTGCGGCCACCGGATCAGCAGCCTCAGTACTCATTGTCGCCCCAGCCGCTGGTTTGGCTGGATCCGATGCCGGAGTTGTTCCAAGGCCGACCTTTTGCAGGTACTTTTCCTCTTCGGCCTTATCTGCCGTCTGCCACGGAGCACCACAACTCGCACAAAACACCTTGCCGGCAATAATAACGCGATCTTTTTCTTCACAGTCAGGACACTGACGCATGCACCCTCGAAAAGTTATAACTTATGCTTGGGTACTATTATGCTGGCTGAAGCCATAAGCGTAAAGAGGTTTAGCTACTTTTCTTTACCTTCGCGATAGATAGAGTGCAAGAATCGTGGTATTGAGGCCTGGCGACCAGCTCGTGAGGGCTGGCGAAACAAGCGCCACAACCACTCCAGCCCAACCCGTCGCACTGCTTTGGGGGCTCGCTTGAGTGGCCCACCCATTTCATCAAAATCAAACGTTCCGCCTTCACCGAGCATTACATGGGCCACTCCCGCATCCCGTTGGCGCACCATAAATTCTTCCTGACGTGGGAAGCCCATCGCCACAAACAGTAGGTCCAACTGACACTTCTTGAGTCGAAATACCAGTTCAGCCTCCTCATTAGATGAAAAATAGCCACTCTCGACCGTCACTAGCTTGAGTTGTGGATACCGTTTTTGGACGGCTGAAAAGGTAGCAGCCGTATCACGCGGTCCACCAAGTATTCCCACCCGCCAGCCGGCCTGCTCGGCGTGCTTGAGTAATTGTTGCGTCGCGGTGACACCAGCCCCACGTTCGGGAATCACTTGCTCGCGCCAACTGGCCCGCTGGATGTCTATGAGTAGTGATTTGGCAAACTGCAACGGCCCACGTTGACCATGCAGATAACTGGCTGCCCATTGGATTGCCACACCGTCAGCTACCACCCGATCGGCCTGATTGAACAGTGTTGCTTTTGACGCATCAGCCTGAGCGGCTGCCAAAAATTCAACATACGGCTTCACGACCAAGAAACTGCGCTTACTCGGATGAGTTACATGACGAGCGATATCATCAATCAGTTGAGTCTGCATGATCGGATCAAAGCGTACGCCACTGATATAGACTGCGCGGCGCTTCACAAGGCCTTCTCCACAGCTCGCTGCATATTTTCTCGAAAGTGTGCATCACTAAAACGAGTTGCATGCTTATGCATCCGAGCGGCCGACCAGTCACGGCTCTCAGTTCGCTCAATCGCCTGACGAATGGCCTTTGGATCTAATTGCTCAAAAAACTCAGCCGTCACGCCCTCTACCATTGTTTCCGAAACACCGCCGCCCCGCAGAGCAATCACTGGCGCACCACAGGCGATAGCTTCAACTGGCGTGATCCCAAAATCTTCGATATTTGCAAAGATAAAACCACGAGCTTGGCGCATTAAGCGTAACTTATCAGCTTCGCTAATCCGGCCGAGAAAGCGAATATTCGTCCGGCCCGCCGCCAGAGCCTGCAGTCGAT
Source organism: Candidatus Saccharimonadota bacterium (assembly GCA_046350755.1). Classification (GTDB taxonomy): domain Bacteria; phylum Patescibacteriota; class Saccharimonadia; order CAILAD01; genus CAZDEK01. The sequence goes on from JAXLZV010000004.1 coordinate 25,172, forward strand.
CGCGCTCCGGACCATCACCAGCTACGAGCAAGGTCCGCTTAGCATCAAAAAAAGCTTTTAATATTACGTCGATATTTTTATAGGCCGCGAGTACCGACACGACTAGATAGGTGCCATCTTTATCAACGGCCGCAATTGGCGGAATGGAAACTGGCGGATAAATCACTATCGCCTCACGGTGATAAAATTTCTTGATACGGCGAGCAATCACCTTGCTAATCGCCACATAGCTGCGCCGCGAATCCTGTGCAGTATAGTAATCCCACAAACGCAGCTTCGACGCCAAACGCGTTACGTACAGCTTGACCAGCCGACTCGCCGTGCGCTCGGTCAAGGCTCGCGGCCAATAGTCCCATAACATTCGAGCTGGGCTGTAGCAGTAAACCAACATCTTTGTCCGGCCTGACAACCGTACGTTCTTGACCCAGGCCGATGACGAGGCGATAACCAGATCATACGATTTTGTATTGATTGACTCGGTGGCTCGCTTCACAAAAGGTAGTAGCAAGTGGGGACGTGACTTCAAGCGCTGAGGGAAATACTGTAAAAAGCTGGTCTTAATTTTGCGATCGCCAATGCGAGCACCAAATTTGACTTTATCGTAAATGAGCACCGATAAATCGGCCGACGGATACATCTCGAGCAGCTTATAGAGCACTCGCTCAGCTCCACCATCTTTAGTGTTCAACCAATCGTGGACGATCAAAATCTTTGGCTCGCGATACGTCATGTATGCCTCCGCCGGGCAGTTACTATACCAGCTGTCATAAACAGCAAAATCGCCAAGGTTGAATCAGTCAGTGTATGCAGGAAAAGACCGGCCACTGCCACACCAGCCAAAGTCGCTGCCAGTGCAATATGCACCGGGCTATGTGGTCGGCTACGGATTGCCTCAACTCCTATATGGACAAGAAAAACGAGCATCAGCACTAGTCCAATCAACCCAAGCTCAATGCCAATTTGTAAGTACCAATTTTCGGTGATGAGTGGTCGTGAACCATTGAGACTCGCTGGGCCAGCGGCGCCAAAACCGAGACCGAAGGGATGCTGACGGATCGTCTCATAACCTTGCACCAGAGCACTCACATGCCCTTCATCACCACCCACAACGCCAGCCGCCGTCAACTCACCTCGCACCAAAAATCTTCCGAGTGAGCTGGTCGAATCAGTTACTAAGGTGAACCAAGCTGTAAAGGCGACCACCGCCATCAGGCCAACCATACCGCCAGCGATCCACCAGCGCCATTTTTTTGGTGCCGCCAGTACTACGACCAACGCCGAGGCGAACATATAGCCGACTAGTGCACTGCGCGAAAAACTGGTGACAGTTGCGAGCGTTAACAGCATATAGACAGCGGCGGCCGCGAACCGCTGGCGACGACCTGGGCTCAATATCGCATAACCTAACGCCACCATACCTGGCAAAATCATATAGGTTCCGAGCTGATTCGGACCACCTAAAGTAGCGAAGGATCGACCAAACGGTAAATCGGGATGTATTCCCTGAAAAGGAATGATTGTTTTAGCATTGTAGCCAAGCTCAGTGAGTAAATGTGTCGGGATAACCACAAACTGCCACAGTGCAAGCAGTGCCACGATACTGGCAGGTATCATCAGCAGTAAAGCGAGACGACGATCGGCGAAGCGGCGCGCGATTAATTGTACAGCCAGGAAAAGCAGCAGCGGGAAAGCGGTCGTTTTAACACCGACCAAAAAGGCCCGGCCAAAACCAGACCCGACTAAAGTGGCAACCAAACCGCATGACAACATGGCGATAATCAGCCATGTATCAGCTCGCACATACGAACGCATTCGATGCCTGAGCACAACCACGGCCAACGTCAGGACGATCAAGCCAGTAATCACTACTTCTTTCCATAGCGAGAAAATATCCTGATAGCCGAAGATACTCCCCAGCCAGATCACCATGAGCGCATGAAAAGGCATGAGCACATATAATCCGGTCACGCCGATATCAGCCAGTTTGACTAGCAGCGCCTGAGCGCGATGTGAGAGTGAAGGGAGCGTCATTATGTCGTCAAGCCATACCTTTACGCTATTGTAGCGCGTTTGGCGCTATTCGGTCAGCGGTTCGAGATAACACTGCGAATATAGTCATCGAGATTCTCCAAAGCTATCCCAGTCCCGCGCGCCACACAGAGCATCGGCTCATCAGCAACGTAAGCCGGTACGCCCGTCACCTTCGTCATCAGCTTATCGATATTCCGCAGCTGCGAGCCGCCCCCGGTCATCACCATACCGCGGTCGATAATATCACTCGACAACTCGGGTGGAGTTTGCTCTAATACCGCTTTGACGGCGGCAATAATCCCATCCAGCTCATCGGCAATCGCCTGGGTCACTTCATCCGAATCAAGCTTAATCGTCTTCGGCAGACCAGCTATCATGTCTCGCCCGCGGATTTGCATTGTCATCGGCACTTCTAGCGGCAACGCTGAGCCAATTTCTTTCTTGATCTCTTCGGCTGTTTGGTCACCAATAATCAATCCATACTTACGACGAATATAGTCGGCAATCGCCATGTCGATTTTATTCCCGCCGATCCGGACCGAGTTTTGGGCCACGATTCCGCCCAGCGACAGAATCGCTACCTCGGTTGTACCACCACCGATATCAACGATGAGATTGCCCGCCGGTGCAGCAATTGGCACGCCCGCTCCAATTGCTGCAGCTACTGGCTCACGAATAATATGGGCTTTTTTTGCCCCAGCCGCCAAGGCAGCATCAATCACCGCTCGTCGCTCGGTCGAAGTCACACCAGCCGGCACCGAGATCATCAGCTCTGGGCGACTAATCCGAATCGTCCCACTGACCTTATCAATAAAGTGCGTGAGCATTGCCTGAGTAATGCGATAGTCAGCGATCACTCCATCCTTGAGCGGACGATTAGCGGTAATCACGTCTGGAGTCCGGCCAAGCATCTCTTTTGCCTCATTACCAATCGCCACAATTCGATTATCGTCAACCGAAACCGCCACCACACTTGGCTCATTAGCGACAATCCCCTTCTTTGGGATATACACAAGCGTGTTGGCGGTGCCTAAATCGATAGCGATGCGACGTTTGATCATAACTTACCTAGTATACCGAAAAACCACCACTTACTCCAGATATGGGAATCTGACCTCAAACTGACGCGAAAGGGTGATTTTCTGGTATAATTTGCCCACTAACCCCCCATGAAGATCTCGCTATGAAAATCTCCAAAAAAACCCGTGACCTACTGGCGTACATCGTTGGTGGTACGACTGTACTTATTGGCACGCTCCTACTCATCGCTATCGCGACTGGCTGGACGTATGATCTCAAAACCGGTGAACTCCGCGAAACCGGGCTGGTGCTGATGGGCTCGGAGCCGTCGGGGGCAACCATATCCGTAGATGGCAAATCAATTAAGCAAAAGACGAATTATCGCTACTCTAATGTCATACCTGGCAACTACCGTCTTCGATACGAAAAAGCGAATTACCGACCGTGGAATTCTCTGGTCACAGTAGATCCGGCCGAAGTCACTTTCGCCGATTATGCCTGGCTACTCCCTAATGAGATTCCACAACGCCCACGTTATCAGTCAACTCCTATCATTCAAGCCGCCCAATCTCCCGATCGCCGACGCTTCGTATTTGTTGAACAAATCGCCCCTACAACCGATAACCCTCTCGTGCAACCGCGCTTGCTTACCAGTACCGATCTATCACGACCGCCAGTCGCCCTGTATACGCCGCCGGCCGTAAACGCCACAAGTCCGCGCCGGGTAGCGAGTTACTCCAACCTCACCCTTTCAAACGATAACGGCCAGCTCCTGGTTCGTGTCACCTATACGGATAAGGTTAGCGAGTGGCTGGTCATGCCTGCATCGCCGAGCGACAGCCCGAAGATCACCAACTTAACGACCGAACTACTGATCAACCCCAGCTGGTTGAGTTGGGGACCACGTGGCGGCAATGAGCTCTATTACACCGAGAAGGGCGCCATACGACGCATTACGGTCAATGACAAAAAAATTAGTAATGCCTTAGCTGAAAACGCTGTCTATGCTAAATGGAGTAATGACTGGCTCATCTATATTACCGACGCGACTGCGCCAGCCCTGCGTACTGTCTACCTGCTGCCGGTGGATCAAGTAGTAGCTGAAAAAGTCACCACTATCGCCCAGTCAGCCAGCTATGATAGTGCCTATTTCCGGACCAATAATACCGACTACCTCGCTGTCCTCGTCGGCGACACGAAACAGCTGATCGTCAACGCCAACGTCTTGCGTAACTCTTCACAGCGCACCACCAACATCGCCGGACGCAATATTACCGCTTTCACCGTCAGTCCGAATGGCCGCTACCTCGTTCACAATAGCAATGATCAATTCGTCACTATCGACTACGAGCGCTTCAAGCGCTACCGCTTCCAAACATCACTCGCCGGCCTGACAAGCTGGAAATGGATGAATGATCAGCACATCGCGGCTAATCTGGCCGGATCTGTTAAGTTGATTGACTTTGATGGCCAAAATGCCGAGTTGATAGGTGATGGAATATCGCCGAGCTCACCCTTGCTCTTCTCAGATAACAAATCACTGCTGTTCTTTAAACAGATCCCAGCTAGTGAAACCACACCTGAAAAACCCCAGCTGACCCAGTATTTCTTGGTGCCAGACAAAATCATTGAAGCAACGCGATCAGGTCAACAAACCAGATCTTAGACCCGTAATACCAGCTAGAGATTCCCCCATATAAAAAAGCCCCACTTATGCAGGGCCCTTTATATGGTGCCAGAGGTGGGACTCGAACCCACACGCGCTCACGCGCACACGATTTTGAGTCGTGCGTGTCTACCAGTTCCACCACTCTGGCCTACCTGTTTTACAGAAGGCGGATGTATTATAATACGAACCATAGTGAATACGCCACACCCAGATCCGAAGTCGGACCAAAAAAAGACGAACGGGACGCTGAATTTTAGCGACCTGGGCGCTAGCCAGCCCGCAAAGCCAGTCACAGCTCCTGGCCATATTCCCCAAGCCGACACTTCGTTCAATATGCCCACCAGCCCTGATACGCCATCTCATCAGCCCAGCTCGGCCCCAACTGCCCCCGAAGGCACAGCTCAACCTGTCACTGCAGATATTCCGGTTTTTCGCAATCCGGATGGCGCCTCGCACACGGCTGACCTCTTTGAGCTCGGAGCGAAACCACCAGCCCCGATCAAAACTCCCGAAGCGCTCGAGCAAGCCAATCAATTAGCCAGCGCTGCCCCAACCCCAAAGGTTCGGCTGAATCTATCGCCGACTTTTGACACCTTTACGGCTCATGGGCTGCACGTCAAAGCTGAAGGCTCCGCCGCGACGACCTTGCTCGGCAAAATTGCCAATAAGCTCCGCCTCAGTAGTCTATTTTCTCGACGCAACCTCCGATACGCCGGCGTTGGACTAGCTTCATTTGCCGTCTTTCTCTTAATCTTCAATTTTGGCACTATCGGCACGCAAGTTTGTTACACCACTAAGGCTAGTTTTGTCTGTCGCTTCTTTAGTTCATCACCGCCACAAGCTGTCGCACCCATCGCTACGCCAACCGTCTCTCCAGCAGCGGCTATCAACCAGGCCGAGCCGATTGATTCACCAGATGTAATCATTATCCCCAAGCTCAACGTCAACGCCCCGATCGTACTCGAACCGTCTATTGCTGAGCAGGCGATTCAGGCGTCACTGCGTAATGGAGTGGTGCACTACGCCGGCACAGCCTTACCGGGTGAACCGAGTAATGTAGTGATCGTTGGCCACTCATCAAACGACTGGTGGGAGCCAGGTAATTATAAATTTGTTTTCGCACTGTTAGATAAACTCGCCCCCGGTGACCAGATTCAAATCAATTATCAAAAGCGCAAATATGTCTACCAAGTAGCTGGCTCAAAGGTCGTTGAGCCAACCGAGATATCCGTCCTGCAGCCAACCACTCAACCAATTCTAACGCTGATCACCTGTACCCCTCCAGGAACAAGCTGGAAGCGGCTGATCATTACTGCCAACCAGATTCAACCATCACCGGTCAAACCGGAAGATAAAGCTGCTGTGGCCATCACTACTAACGACACCAAGGCCGCCCTGCCGGGCAATGCCCCTTCATTCTTCGATCAAGTAAAAAGCTTCTTTGGCTTCGGTAAGCCAACCGAATCTAAAACTCCGAGCCCTAGCCAAAGCCCGACCACCCCAAAGCGTAACTATCTGCCTGAGCCGGCCTAGCCT
>JAXLZV010000005.1:0-28361 GCA_046350755.1 Candidatus Saccharimonadota bacterium
TGCTCAACCTCAAGGCGGCCGTTACTCCTATAAGGATGATCAGATACCCGGGGATTGGCGCTGGTATACCAAGTGTGTCAACTCAAATGGTAGCCCCGAGGGCATCAATGTCAGTGGCTCGCCGAATCTTGGTCAGCTAACGAATTATGGTAATTACTTTACTTGGGACCCACCAGCATATTGGACGCAGACTGGCTATTGGTGGTGGGAAGGCTATTGGACCGACCAAGGTCTCCAGGCAGTCAATCCAAACAGCCAAGATTACAGCTACTTTACTCAAGACCGTAATCTGACTATCAATATGAGCAACGGCTACGCCGAGTCGAATTTTATCTGGCGACCTGTTCCTGAGATTCGCAATATCGATAATACGTCGTGTGAGACGATTAGCGCTGATATTATCTATTCGCCAGAGCCTGGTCGGCGAGTACGCACTTACATTACGCTTGATAATATTGAGGTCAAGAACCCAGATGGTTCGCGGCTTGAGGCCACCACCTATGTCGACCCCAGCGATCCATCAAAGCAGCGCGCAGTGTTTAATATCCCTGATCGTCAATATGGTACGGAGATCGTTTGGAAAGATGGCCGACGGCATGATTTGAAATTCTGGACGATCTACGAGGATCCCGACTTGCAGCAGCCGTTCAGAGAGAGCGTCTCGACCTCAGGAGTTATTCCGCGCTATGACCCAATTAATCCGGATGACACAACGCCAGCTGGCTCACGCTTGCCTGGCTACAACACCGGTACGTATAGTTTCCAATGTACTAATACCGCCACTTGTGATGTGTCGGCTTTCGCGACCAACACCAATACCTTTGCCGTTAGCGACACGAACACCACATTGAACGTCGAAGTCGAGATGACGAATACCGGTAAGTCACACTGGTGGAAGGATACTGTCGCGGCTGCACCAGGTGAAACTAGCATTCCGCCGGTCGCAGGTGATCCACCATTCGAAATCAATACTGGGCATTATCTAGGTGCGGGGACTGGTATGCGCCTCAATACGACATCGGGGCCATACGGTTGGACTTTTTCTGACCAGCAGCTCGACACCGAGACTGGTGCGACGCCAGCGATGAAGCACATCAGGCCCGGGGAAAAGCGTAAATTTAGCTTCCAGGTAACAACGCCGACAGATGGTGTGGATGGATCAGTCTTGAGCTTCGCGATGTATCAGACTGGCTTAGGAGGTGGTGCGCCGACCAATATCTCGACGCCACCAGGAGTTGAGTGTTCGACGACGGTACGTGTTCGACCGAAATTTGCTCCGTGGCTGCGGGTCCAAAATGGTAACGTCGGGGCGCTTGGTAACTTGATCGATCAGCCGGAAGGCGCGCGCGGGACCTATAAGGCAGCTAATACTGGTAGTGTCACGCCGAATACGAATAACGAATTTGATGGCACCAAAGAACAGGCGCTGTCGATGCGTCGAGTCGTCGACTATATGCAGCATGCACCATTTGCGGTGACAGCCGCACGTGAGAATCCAGCTGGTTCACCGACTGATAGTGGAAACTTCTGCTCGACGAATTACTATAACTTCGGTCGAGCTAGTAAAACCGTCGACGCCGATCGTAAGCCGTGTTATCCAATCAGTGGCTTCAGTCTTAACCTGGAGTCGAGTGTCAAGAATGACTTTGTAAATGCTGAAACCGGTGATCAAAACACGATCTATGCGGCCGCTAAGACAAACTTTGAGCGGAATGGTGAGTGTGTGGATACCGGGCAGACAGGGGACACGAATGGACCAAATCCGTTGTCACCGCTCAAACGCTTCTACCGCAGCTGGGCACCCGGTAGCCCTACTGATTCGAAGAACCTGGTGATTCGTAACGCCAATATGAGCGACTCTCCATTCAACACTCCAGCACAAAATGCGCAGGGGCTGGTATCGCTGGTTAATATTATCAACCCCGGTAACGACGGCAACTACCAGCGCCCCTGTCCGACTATCTTTAAGCTCGAGAGTGGTACACCTACCGATAAGCTACTTGGCGATGTGAAGCTGGTAGCCGGGCGGGCAACCTTGGTCGTCGAAGGTAATCTCAAGATCACTGGTGACATCGTAAATGACACGAGGCCTATCAATGGGATAACTTACGACTACAAGCAAGAAGCTGATCCGGCTGCTCCTAGCAATACGATCGACATCGCTGGGCTCAATAAGCTACCAAACCTGGGGATCGTGGTGAATGGCGACATCATCATCGGTGATAATGTTCGCGAGATTCAGGCCAATCTCTTCGCCACTGGAAAAATATTGACCTGCGAAAGCTATGCCTTTACCGGCGGGATCTCTGGTGCGGGCGACGATAATGGAGGTACGACTGGTACGATTCTGATCCGACCACAAAATGCTGATCCAGTTACCGCCAGCGCAGCGGCGAACGAGCCACCGGCTGCCAATAGTACAGCTGCCAAGTGTAGCAAGCCGCTGATCGTCAGGGGTTCAGCTGCGGCTAATTACTTCGCACTGGGGCGCAACTTCGTCGACTTTGATAACATCATCAACCAATTTAAGAGTGCGACCGCTCAAGACCGTCGACCAATCTTCACCGACGCTGGTACTACCTTGCCAGTGAGCGAGCGGAAGTTCTGTAACAAGTCGACGTATCCTGGCGTGCAGCGGATCTGTCGTGATACTGCTAATAATCAGCGGGTCGACTTTGATGCACCGGGTACCTACATCGATGGCGGTGGGGTAGAACGCAACTACTTACGCGCGAACGGCTACCCGCAGAGTAATTATTTTGGCGGTCCAGCTGAAGACTTCATCGGCAATGGTTTGTCGATGATCCTCCCGCCGCCGGGCTTTGAGAACGTGGCGTCAGATCAGTATATCCGGCCTAGGTTTGTCCAGCAAAATGCGAAGCCACGCTTCTAAAAAGCGGTTGTGAAACCCACACGTAGTAAAACAGTTATGCTAATATAAGGACTATATGGATTTATTCATCGAAGACGAACATTATTTTGGCGTAGATCTAGGTAACTCGGGGATACGCTTAGTCGAACTTAAGCTCATTCACGACAAGCCGACCCTCGTCACTTATGGAGACATCGAGCTACCATTCGGTCTGATGTCGAGCGATTCGCCAGCTGATCAGCAGCGAGTGGCTGAGGTATTGAAGAAGCTGACATCTGACGCGCGCGTGAGTACAAAGAATGTAGTCGCTGGTTTGCCGGCTAGTAAGGTATTTGCCAGTATTATTCAGATGCCTCAGATGTCTGACCAGGAGATTGCCCACTCGATTCGCTTCCAAGCCGATAAGTATATCCCGATGCCGCTTGAGCAAGTCAAGCTAGATTTCTTCCGACTGACGACTGATAAGACAGCTGAAGAAATTGATATCTTGCTCGTCGCCACACCGACCACCGTCGCCAACAAGTATCTCAATATCTTCCAGCTGGCCGGCTTGGAGTTAATGGCGCTCGACATCAACGCTATCGCTCAGGCTCGCTCAATGGTAGCGGCGAACGACATCGATGTGATAGTCGTTGAGTTTGCGTCGCTAACGACTGATATTGCTCTCGTCTCGAAGGGCGTAACTGGGCTCATTCGCTCGATCAATGTTGGTGCTAAGTCGATGGTGCGGGTCACAGCCCAAAACTTGGGTCTCGATGAAGTGCAGGCTGAGCAGTTTGTGCGCAAGTTTGGGCTCACCCAGACGAAGCTCGAGGGTCAAGTCTATCGCGCGATGAAGCCGCTACTAGATAACGTTGTCGATGAGCTGAAGAAATCAGTTGATTACTTCTATCAGAACGGTGCCAAAGAGGGCAAGGTAGAGAAGATTATTATCACTGGTGGCGCAGCCTCGATCCCAGAGATGCCAGTCTTTTTGGCTAACGCCACCGGCTTGCCCGTCGAAATGGGTAATCCTTGGCAGCGCTTAAGCTATGCTAAAGAGTTTAATGACCGTTTGTCCGGTATGGCGCTGAGCTATTCTACCGCCGTCGGTCTAGCGCTTAGGAATATGGTGTAGGGAGCTAGCATGTCGATTCGCATTAATCTTTTACCCGAAGCCCGACTTCAGTCGATCAAGAATAAGCAAGTTCGTCGCTTAACCACGATCATTAGCTTAGTAATCGTCTCCAGTGTTGGTATGGTAATTATCATACTGTTGCTGCTGCTTGGTGCCCGGAATATCCAGTTCGCTACGAATACCAATAATATCAACGACATTAAAACCAAGCTTCAGGCCAAGAAGGGCGATGAGCAAGATATTGCCTGGTTTAATAAGGCCCTTGAGGAAGGTGATAAGTTGAACGATAATCGGATTATCATCTCGCAGCTGTTTGACTACCTCGATAAGGCTATCCCTGAAGGTGTTACTTTGATTGATGTCAGTGTTGATAAGGACTATAAAGTGAAGTCTCAAGTGAAAGCCCAAGACTATAACAATGTGGCACTCTTTTTGAAGGCGCTTGAGACTTATAACGTGAACTATGGTTTTATCGATGGTTTTGAGCGTCGTCAGGTCTTTACTGAAGTTGATGCAGCTTCAGTTACCAAGAAGGGACCTGGTACCGCTGACTTTGAGATTACGTTCAAGGTTGATCCGGAACTGGTCAAGAAATTCCGAGCTGATAACCCAAAGGATGATAATGAGACTGCCTCAACCCCTTCGCCATCATCGTCTCCGAGCCCACAATCCACTGGAGGAACGCAGTAATGCCAGATAAGACTGCCAAGAAAGTCGATCCCGCAAAAGCTGCCAAGAAGGCAGTGCCAGCAACGGCTATTAGTCAGGCTCAGGAATCGAGCATGCGAAACTATATTATCATCGCAGTCGTTGTATGTACGTTAGTGCTACTCGGGGGTGGCTACGCTATTTACCTGCTGACGACCGCTAATGTAAATAAAGCCCTGGAGGTGCGCGCTCAAGAACAATACATCAGTCTGGCCAATAAGAAGCTAGAAACCCTTGAGGAATCAGAAGCTGTTATGACCAATCTCAAGAAATCAGATGGCTCGAATACTTCTGACTTTGAGTTTGTGACTAAGCGAGTGTTGCCTGAGACGGCCGATTTTCAGTCTGTATTAACGATTTTTAATACCCTTGAAAAGACAGCCTTAGTTAGTATTGAAAGTATTGCTCGTCAACAGGGCAGTACAGCGGCGGTTACTGGTTCCACTACGACATCTACCCCCGCTACAGCCAATGCTAGTAGTGCTACGGGCTCTGTGATCACTGTAAAAGCCACAGCTCCTGCCACTCAAATCACCTCACTACTGCGAGCTGTGGAGCGGTCAGCACGGGTAATGGATTTTCAGAACATGAAGCTGTCTGGCGATAAGCTATCGACGAGTTTAAGTATTACCTACACGATATACAACTTACCTAAGCCATCAATTGATGATAAGTCAGTACCACTGAATGAATATGAATCTAACAAGGCGAGTTACCAGTAATGAAAAAACGTGATCTCATCGGCCTGCTTGTTATCATCGCGATCGTTTCGGTGATAGGCATCTTACTCTATACCCAGCTGGCTCCAGCTCCGAAGGATTCGCAGGTCAAGGTGCTGATACCTGCCAAAGTGGAAAAGCCTTTGGCAGAGGAAGCTGACAAGCAGAAATTAGACGATTTGCGACAACTGCAAGACTATTCGAAACCACCTAAGTGTGCCGATAACGAAGAAACATGTAAGGCCACGAATTAACGTAGCGAGGATCCTGGCTGCATGCTAACCGTCGGTAATCAAAAGGTAATCGAGGACTTAATCAAACAGGGCAATATCATTCAGCCCGATGTGCTTGAGGTAGCTAAACTCCGCTCGATCAAAGAAAATAAGGGTTTAATGCAAGTATTGCTCGATATGAAGGCATTGACCGAGGAGGACTCGGTTAAATTAATTGCGATTGCCAAGAAAATACCGTTTGCTGATCTTGCGCGTCTTGATGATCCGATCAAGCAGGAAGTGCTGGCGCTTATCCCGATGGATATCGCCAAGACCTACATGGCGGTGCCTTTTGGGGTAAGTAATGGCGCCCTGAACGTTGCTTTGCTTGATCCGACGAACTTGCAAGCCATTGACTTTCTGTCTCGTAAAACTGGCTATACAATCTCGCCCTACATTGCCAGCCAGGCGGGGATCGATCGAGTCTTGGGGATGTACAAGGAGCGGTTTAGTCAAGAAGTATCTGACGTTCTCAAGAATATTGCTTCGGCCCAAAAAGAAGAAGTCGTTGCTACCAAAGAAGTTGAAAAAGACCAGAAGAAAATCAACGACATTGTGCAGGATGCGCCGATTACTCGGGCACTCAATACGATTCTTGAGTATGCGATTAATTCCAAAGCCTCAGATATCCATGTCGAACCGCGGCAGAAAGAGCTAAAGATTCGCTTCCGGATCGACGGAATTTTGCAGGAAGTGATGACCTTACCAAAATCGACTGAAGCCGCCTTGATATCGCGTGTGAAGATTATGTCAAACCTTAAAATTGACGAACATCGCATTCCACAAGACGGGCAGGCCATCTATATGTTCTCAGGTCGTGAGGTAGACTTACGTATCGCGATTGCGCCGATTACCTATGGCGAACAGGTGGTTATTCGTATCCTCGACAAAAATGCCCAAAACATCACGCTAGATACGCTTGGTTTTCGCGGTCGAAGTATGCGCTTGATTGAGACTGGCATGCATAAGCCGCACGGCATGATTCTCTCGACTGGCCCGACCGGTTCGGGTAAGTCCACCACGTTGTACGCCGTCGTGCAAGCGATTAAGAGCGTAGCTATCAATATCGTGACGCTTGAAGATCCGGTCGAGTATAAGATGGAAGGCATCAACCAGATTCAGGTGAATACAGCGGTTGGTCTGACCTTCGCGAGCGGCTTGCGGTCAATTTTGCGTCAAGACCCAAACGTCGTGCTGGTTGGAGAGATTCGTGATGCTGAGACGGCTGATTTGGCCGTCCAGGCAGCCTTGACGGGTCACACCGTGCTCTCAACCCTCCACACTAACTCGAGCGCCGGGGTACTACCCCGTTTGCTCGACATGAAGATCGAACCATTTTTGATCGCTTCGACGGTCAATACTGTCATCGGGCAACGTCTGGTGCGTCGCGTTTGCTCAAAATGTAAGAAAGCCTATCCGGCGTCACCAAGTGCCGTTGAGTTAATCAACAAGATCATTGGCTCGTTCTTGCCAAAAACTCAGGCCGAAGAGAAGGCTAAAGAAGCCGATTATGGTTATCAGGGTTTGCCGTTATATAGCCAAAGCGCTTATACTTTATATAAGGGGGAAGGATGCGACGATTGTAAGGACGGTTACTCCGGTCGGGTTGGGATTTTCGAAGTCTTTGAAATGAACCCAGCAATCGAGAAACTACTGCTCAATCGCGCCACTTCTACAGACATCCAGGATCAGGCCGTCAAGGACGGCATGCTGACGATGCAGCAAGACGGTTATCTAAAAGCCTTAACTGGCCTGACCACCGTCGAAGAAGTCGCTCGAGTCGCAACCGATTATTAAACTTTAGGAATTATTATGCAGCCAAACGATTCAGCCCCAATCCAGCCAGCCCCGCCAACCGAGCCCGTGGCGCAGCCGAACCCTACCACTTATGGGGCGGCCGCTGAACCCAATGCGGTAGCAGCCATTGATCAGGTTCATCAGATGCAAGACACGCAAGGTCAAACCGGCTTGACCGTAGAGCCGTTTCTCGAAGAAGTGATTCGTCGCGATGCGTCGGACTTGCACGTACAGGTTGGTTTGCCACCGATGCTACGTATCGATGGGGCTTTGGCGCCAATTAAAGAGGTGGCACCCCTCACCGCTGAAGCGATCGACCAAATTATCTTTGGCTTACTCGACGAGGACCAGAAAAAGATCTACGTCAAAGATAAAGAAATTGATTTCTCTTTTGCTTATGGTGACCTCGGCCGCTTCCGCGTCAACTCTTTCCATGAGAAAGGTAACCCTGCCGCTGCCTTCCGACTGATTCCTAATCAGATCCGTACGGTCGAAGACCTTGGTTTACCTCCAGTCCTCAACAAAATGACTGAGTACCCACGTGGTTTGGTTTTGGTAACTGGTCCAACTGGTTCGGGTAAGAGTACGACTCTAGCTGGCATGCTTGATAAGGTGAACCGTGAGCGGGCAATGCATATTATCACCATCGAAGACCCGATTGAGTATCAGCATCATCATAAGAAGTCGATTGTAGTGCAGCGCGAAGTTCACTTTGATACGCCGAGCTTTGCGGCGGCTTTGCGGAGCGCGTTGCGCGAAGATCCGGATGTAGTGCTGATCGGTGAGATGCGCGATCTCGAGACTATCTCTACTGCCATTACGGTGGCGGAGACTGGTCACTTGGTTTTTGCGACGCTCCATACCAACTCGGCTGCTCAATCGATCGATCGTATGGTTGACGTCTTCCCGCCACACCAGCAGCAGCAGATTCGCATTCAGCTTGCTAGCGTGCTGCAGGGGATTGTGGCGCAGCGACTGATTCCGATGATTGGTGGTGGACGCATGGCCGCTGCCGAAATCTTAGTGGTAACCCCAGCGGTGCGAAATATTATTCGCGAGGGCAAGAGCCACCAGCTTGATGCTGTGATTCAGACCGGCGCGGAGTTTGGTATGCAGTCGATGGATGCTACTCTGGCGCGACTCATCCATGAGGGTAAGATCAGCTACGAAGAGGCCAAGAATTATGCCGTCGACCTGACTGAGCTCGATAGATTGATGCGGAGATAGCGCGGACTCATGCTAGAGTTTCAATACAAAGCCAAAGATAAAGTCACCGGTCGGATAATCAACGGTACGATCGAGGCCGATAATGAGATGGCGGCTGGTAAGCTGCTGTTGAAGCAAAATCTCTACCCAGTCTCAATGAAGCCGAAGAAGCAAAACGCTCTCGGTACTGGTGACATTCGCGGCCGCATCAAGGCGAAAGACAAGGTAGTCTTCACTCGTCAGATGGCAACCCTGATTAAAGCCGGGCTGCCTGTGGCGCAGGCTCTAAACTCCACCATTGATCAAGTTTCGAATAAGAAGCTGAAGTCTGTTATCTTCCGCCTGACAAAGTCGGTCGAAGGTGGTAATCCTTTGTCGCAGGCTCTGACTGATTTTCCGCAGCACTTCAATCGGATTTATATCTCGATGGTTGAAGCTGGTGAAGCCTCGGGTAATCTTGAAAAAACTATGGAACGACTAGCTAATCAGCTCGAGAAAGAAGCTGAGATCGCTAGCAAAGTGCGCGGTGCGCTCATCTACCCGGCAGTTGTGTTGGTAGTTATTCTCTTGGTGCTTGGTTTTATGATTACCAGTGTGGTACCTCAGATAGCCAGCCTGTATGAAAGCTTCAATAAACCATTACCATTTATCACGGTGGTGATGGTGGCGATCGCTACGGCGATTACAAAATTCTGGTTTATTCTCTTTCCAGTACTGGGGCTGGCGGGCTATGGTATATTCATATATTTCCGTAGCACATCTGGCAAAAAGTTGATCGATCGAGTCAAGCTGACGATGCCACCGACCAATGATCTTTTCCTGAAGATGTATATGGCGCGCTTTTCCCGTACTTTAGGGAGTCTGACCGCTAGTGGTATTCCGATTTTGCAGGCTTTAGTCCTTGTCGGAGATAGTATTAATAATACCTACCTGAAAACCGAAGTTGAGATGATCGCTGAGGAAGTAAAAGCCGGGCGCGCCCTCTCAGAGGCGATAAGTAAGACCGAGTACTTCCTGCCGCTGGTGAGTCAGATGATTAAAGTTGGTGAAGATTCGGGTGCTTTGAGCGATATGCTCGACCGACTCGCATCTTTTTATGAGAACGAAGTCGATCAAACCGTGCAAAACATCTCGACGCTCATCGAGCCGATTCTTATCGTGTTCTTAGGCTTTATGGTGGTGATTATGATCGTCGGAGTCTTATTCCCGGTATATAGCCTGGTTGGTTCTGATTTGTCATCAGGGGCTGGAAAATAGTTGACGGCCGGGTCAAATTTGCTATGATAAGCATAAGCGTTTAAGGCGTGAATATTATATAAGGAGGTATTATGCCTAACAAAACATTAAAAAAAGGGTTTACCCTGATTGAAATCGTGATCGTGCTAGCAATCGCTGCGTTGATCATGGTGGTCGTCTTCCTAGCCGTGCAGGGTGCACAGCGTGGACAGCGCGATCAGTTCCGTAAGGATACTGCAAACCGCGTGTTGTCATCAGCTCAAGCCTACCGTGGTAATAATAGCGGAGCAGCTCCAGCTAACGCCGCTGCACTGGCGAGCTACGTGAATGCAGTTGCTGGTCCTCCAGTAACCATTACAGCAAACGGTGTTACTGTCACCCTGGATGCTTCAGCAGCACCAGCGGTTCCTACGTGTAGCACCAAGGATAACCCAAGTACCGCAACGGTGGTCTTCGTGCCAGCTACCGGTGCAGCTGCCGATGCAGCTTATACCTGCCTCGAGTCAGCCACTGGTAACTACAAAGCTAGCAGCTAATCCTCTCTAGAGAGCGAAAGAGAATAAGCCCTTCGGGGCTTTTCTCTTTTTTGGCGACATGCGCTATAATCTTCTTATGCTTAAGCGCGCCTTTACCTTGATCGAGATAGTCGTTGTGTTGGCGATCGCTTCATTAATCATGCTGGTAGTGTTTTTGGCGGTTACCGGCAGCCAACGTAGCCAGCGTGATCAATTTCGCAAAGATACGGCGAATCGTGTACTCTCTGCCGCACAGGCGTACAGGGGGAATAATAGCGGTGGTATAGTCACCAATGCCGCGGCGTTGGCTAGTTATGTAGATGCGGTTGATAATGGCACTGATATAGTGATTACTGCGAATGGTGTTACGGTCAAACTGGATGCATCCGCCAGCCCTGCTCCGCCAGCCTGCACGAGCGCCGATACGCCGAGTGCAGCGACAGTTGTCTTCGTGCCCTCCAGCGGTTCAACGGGAGATGCGGCATTTGTGTGCTTAGAGTCGGCAACTGGCGCTTACAAAGCCGGTAACTAATACGTGGTCGTGAAGCTTTACGATGATACATTCGTGGATACTGTGCTTTCGAGATACAATTAACGGTATCAATCTATGCTATACATCGTAATTTTCCTTTATGGTTTGCTCGTCGGCTCATTCCTGAATGCCTGGATTTGGCGCACCTACACGGGTCGCAAAATATCGCGGGGCCGCAGTGTCTGCCCACACTGCAAGCATCAGCTCGCTTGGTATGATCTCATCCCACTTGTCTCGTGGCTGGCTCTGCGGGCTCGTTGTCGCTACTGTAAGCGGCCGATTTCGGCACAATATCCCTTAGTCGAGCTTGGCAATGCTGTGCTCTGGGTGGCGATTGTCGGTGCGATTAATCCAACCACGCTCGATGGCTATTTTACGACGCTGATATGGCTCATGGTGAGCTCTCTACTGGTGGCAGCCTTCGTGTTTGATCTGAAATGGATGCTCCTACCGGATCAATTTATGGTGCCGGCGATCGTCCTGGCGGCAATCTGGCTGCTGACGCAGTGGCTGGTGTTTGGTCGGGCTGAGCTGGCTTGGCAGCAGCTCATGGGTGCGGTGCTGTTCGCTGGAGCCTTCTTTGCGCTCTGGTACGCGTCGAGAGGGAAGTGGTTGGGGGACGGTGATATTCGGCTCGCTCTGCTGATGGGGCTGCTACTTACACCCAGTCAGCTGGTTATTGCGATATTCGTGAGCTTTAATCTGGGGGCTGTGGTTGGTATCACCATGCTCGTCACAGGCCGCGCCAAGCGGTCATCGCCGATGGCATTTGGGCCGTTTTTGATTATTGGACTATTTACTGGCTTTTTTTATGGGCAAGCCCTGATTAATTGGTACCTGAATTTTCTGGCCTGAGGGAATGCATCACGTACCATAAGTGGTATACTAGTTTCGAGATGAAGTATCCAAAATCTACTCTTTTCACCTCACAGCGACGAGGTCTTTCGTTGACTGAATTAGTAATTGTCTTAGGTATTTCGTCACTATTGATCGGCGCTTCATTGGCTTGGTTCTCATCGCAGCGCACGGTCAACTTCTATGATCAGATGCGACAAATCGAGTCACAGATACGCAAAGTTCAATCTGATGCTCAGTCGAATATCGCTCCAGGCTTTGTCGCTAAAGGAGACTGCGACGCTCGAGATGATCCCAGTAGTACTTGTGTGCTTAAGGTCGGTGAAGAAATCTTCGGTACAGCGATTAGCGTACAGAATCAGGCAGCATCATTACCGGCGAAAATGCGGATTTACTACCTAAAGAGTACCAATCCAGCTCTGTCACCCTACAATCGCCCTCAGAGTGTCGTGCCCTACGGACCGATTGCTAATTATTCAGAGGATGTAACTCTACCGGCAGATATGCGGTTTCTTGGGTATCGTGTGTATGGGCACACCTTAGTAGGTGGTGTGTATACCTGTCGATTAGCTGATTCTGGGCTGATTAAATGGCCGCTACCAACGACGGCCGATGGCCAGAATAACCCTGTTCTTCAAAATGATATTCGTGAGGTTACTGGCGTGACTGGTTATTCAACCATGGTCTTTCGACGGCAACCGAATAGCTACTACACACTTTGGGACGCAGCCACAACTGGCGTGTTCACTGCTGGTAGTGTAGAGCCACCATTTAGGACGCCACCCGTAGAGATTGGGTTGGGTCCAGTGAGTGGCGTGAGGTTCGTGACTACGAAAACATCAGCTGAAAGAGTTCTCAATGGTGGTGGCTATGCTTACTATGATCAATCAGCCACTATTCCGTACCCAGCAGAGGTGACTAATAAGATGCCGCTTGGTACGCAGCCTTGTGCGGTGGCCTGGAAATTCGGCACCGTTGAGCAGTCTGGCAGTCAGCCACGGTTTACGGCGGAGATAGTGTTTGATATTCCAAATTCAACGATTAGGCTGGTGACGCGATGATCAAGCAACGTTTCCGCCAGTATCGGGCCTCTCGATCGGGACTTACATTGGTTGAAATCCTTTTCTCTCTTGCGATTATTACGACCGTGGTGACACTGGCGTATGGGTCGGCTTTGTCGGCCTGGAAGAGTGCTGTATCGGCGAATCAACGTACTCAGGCGCAGTATCTATTGCAGATGTCAATCGAAAACATACGAGCCTATCGCGATCGGGCTGATTTGGCAAACCCATGGGTTACCTTGCTGAGTGAACCGAATTTTAAGTCACCCAGTGGTTTTGCGATGAAGTGTGATAATTTACCCACTACTTGTACCTGGCAAATAGATACCGCGCCGGCTACCTGGCAGGCCGCAGGTAGCCAGGTTAATCTGTCTGATGCTACCGCATATCTGGTGACAGTAAAGCCAGTCTGGGCATGGACGACTGATCCAGTCACTGGCTTGAAGAGCGAAGGGGACTACTCGCCAGCTACCCAACCAGACAGGATTGATGCGATTAGTTTTATTGCCGAAGTGACCTATCAGGATGCAAAAGGCATCTCAAGTAGCGCAAAAGTCAGTACCATTATTTCGGGTAGACAGGATTAGTTATGTTGAAAAAGTTCATTCAGCGCCCTCTCAATAGGCAAAGCCATAAGCCACGTGGCTATACGCTCATTGAGTTAACTTTATCTACCGCAATGTTAACTTTTATCGCCGTTCTGGCAATGACTTCATTTGTGGGCGTTTTTGGAACCTACAATAAGGCCCAGAGCCTAACTCGCACTCAGCAAGACACGCGTGATGCGATTGATCAGCTGACGCGGGATCTCAGGTTGTCATATACAGTTGACTATTACCCGGGACGAGACACCACCTATAGTGCCACGAACTTTAATCCGGCCAAAAGTCAGGCGACCGTTCCGATTGCTGCAAAGGATTTCTTTTGTCTACGCAATGAAGCTGGAGACTTTGAGATAGGATATGCACTGGTGTATTCGGACGTTACGAGAAATTATAATCTTTTCCGCTCAGAATCTTGTCGCGATTATTCTCAGGCCCAGCGACTAACCAGCCCGGATGTCTGGAACGATAAGGGGGCCAAGATTACAGGTGCTCCAGGCTCAACTGATGGCCCAGCGGCTGATGCAAATGATTTACCAGGTGCGGTTTTGAGTGATCCAAGCAGCCGTCGTCCATTAATAATCTCCCAGGTCCCCGGCACAGATCCGAAGGTATGGTTTGTGCGACTTTCGACGTTCAAGGGGAGTACTATTCCCGGCCTGCCATCTACAAACCTGAGGGATCCATTCGGTGCTCAGACAACCCTACAATCAGTTGTGACTACTCGCCAGTAATGGTTGCAAATAATGCCAGAAAACGGTAGCATGAAACCAGTTATGGTACGAAGAGTTCGCAAAGCTTGGCAGCATCGAGGGCAACAGGGCTCGGCAGCGTTAATTACGACGCTTGCTATATCGGCTATTTTGATTGTACTGTTTGTCGGTATCACCACTATTGCCACTCGCGAGATCAGCCAGTCAATCAACTCTGATAATGCTAGCCGGGCGCTTTATGCGGCTGAAGCTGGCGTAGAGGATGCAGTGCGTCAACTAACATCGGATCCTGGCTTCCGTGAGAATACCTGCAATGAGAAAAGCCCAGGTGGTCCAGGAACTGAAGTGAATGTGATCGACAGCTCAGCGACTGGCGCTGCTAACGCACCAGACACAGCCTGGACCTGTCGCACTGTGACGACGACTTCTAGTGAATTAACCGGCCGCCTGCAGAAAGACGAGTCGCTACAGCTTAACTTAGCTCTGGGCCGCTCAGGTCCAAAAGACGCCGATCCATTTTTGCAGCCGGATTACTTTACCCTGGAGTGGAATGATCCAGCCGTTGATAGCAAGACACCGTACCAGGCTGAGGCCGAAAGCTTTTTGCCGGGCGTACCTGGTAGTGGAACTGATATCTGGAATAACCGTGCCGCGGCAATTGAGGTCAGTGCAACTTGGCTTGAAGCTAAGCAGACGGGTGGCGTGAAGCAGATCAGTAACGCCTTCTTAAGTCGTGGTGGACTGAACGTTTTCCCAGTTAGAACCGTCTTAGCTTCACCAGTGTATCCAGCTGCTGGCGATGGTCGATATGACGACTTCTCACCCTGGAATAACGCCGCTTATCCGGCGGCTCCTGTGAATGCCGCGGCCAGTGTCTGCAATAATGACGCTGCATGTGCAGCCGGCTCGATTGGTGCAGGGGCACTCCAGTCAAATATTACCGCTCAATGTCGGAACGCTCCCGAATATAATTGCTCGGTTCCACATAACTTCACTGGGGCTGCCGCGCCAACAACTGCTTACCCAATACCTACTTTGCTGAAGACAGTCATGAAGGATAGTAGTGGTAATAATGTGTTTATTAATGACACCGATGCTGCCAACTATGCAAATCGTAATGTTGTCATGCGTTTTCGACCGCGCTACGCAGCGACGAGCTATCGGATTAAGTTCTACCATAATAACGGCGGCACTCTGGTACCAGTCTATATCCCTGATGGCTATGCGACGATTGACGTGACTGCGCGTTCCAATAATTACTTCCGCCGCGTTGTCGCCAAGAAGCAGGTGACGCCTCAGGCTTATGATGGCATCTTTGATAACGCCATGTTCTCTGGAAAAGACATCTGTAAAACCATCTCAGTCTATCGCGATTTCCGTGGCGCACCAGACTACACGATAAGTGGTGGTGCGCGCACTCCAAATGCCAATGCTGGTAAGAATAATGGCTGTACTGAAAGCTAAGCGAGTCTAGTTAAATAAAGAATTTAAGAATAAAGCCCCGTTATCGGGGCTTTATTCTTGTAGAGGGCTATTGCCGGAGTGGAATTTTTTATGGACCTCCTGTAGTTTTGGGTTGGTCAGGTGGGTATAGACTTGAGTAGTGGCCACATTAGCGTGTCCGAGCATCTCCTGCACACTCCGCAGGTCAGCGCCATGACCGAGTAAGTCGGTGGCGAAGGAGTGGCGTAGGGTGTGTGGTGTGACCCGCTTGGTGATGCCGGCTTTCAGGCGGCCTTTCTCGATGATGCGTTGGATGCTCCGTGTGGTGAGACGGCCAGAGTTACCGGCCTCAGCTTTCGTGCCGCTCATATGAACGAAGAGAGGGTCAGCCTTGTCGGTGCGGGTCGCTAGGTAGGCGTTGACAGCCGTGGCCGCGTCTTCAGTCAGAAATACCGGACGGTCTTTCTGCCCCTTGCCGCGGATAGTGAATTCGCCGCGTTTGATATTGACGCTATCCCGATCGAGGGCGACGAGCTCAGAAACGCGTAGTCCCGACGAAAATAGCAGTAGCACGATAGCGCGGTCGCGTTTGCCAGACTGAGTATCATCAGAGACGGCTTCGACCAGACGAGCTACTTCCTCAGCATCCAGAAACGCGACTTGAGGGCGTTTGGTAGAGGCGAGCTCAACCCGCTCCGGTGCGAGCGATACGATGTCGCGTCGGGCTAGGTACTTTAAGAAAGAGCGCATGGCGATGAGGTGATAGTTGATAGTGGTGAGGCCAATTGTGCGACCATCGTCAGTTGTGAGGCGATTGAGCCATTTGCGCCAGCCAGCGATAGTTTTATCGCTGATTTTCGACACCTGGATATCACCGGCGTACTCATAGAACCGGTTGAGATAGTGGCTATAGTTCTCGATTGTCTTGAGGCTGCGACCGCGTTCGAGCTCGAGGGCGTCGAGGTATTCGGAGAGATAGTCACTAAACATGCCTTCAGCATAAGGTTTTTTGCCAGGTCTGCCAAGCGCTCTTGCTTGGTAATCTGAAGTCGAGCTTGGTAGAATGGGGGCATGAAAACTCAGCCAGCCAAGCAAAGGATTGAACTGTCAAGACACTTAGCCTTGCCAGTGATCTTTTTAGCCATGCTGGCGATTCCATGGTTTCTGGGGGGTCGTGATCCGTTCGGTGGTTTTGTATCGCTGCTGATAGTTGCGCTTCTGTTTGCGAGCTGGCTGTTGCTATCGCGTTTTCAAGCTTTGGCGGTTAGCTGGCGTCCACGCTTCGTCATGTACTCACTGGCTGGGATCGTTGGCTGGTCATTTGTGAGTGTGATGTGGTCGGTCAGTCAGTTTGAGTCAATCATATTTCTTACTACCCTGTTTGCTGCCGGTTTAGTGTTCATAATCGCCCGTGATATTTTTCGTGATATCTCGGCGCGTGAGTTCTTTGCGCGGATTTTTGTCTTCAGTGCGCTCGCCGTTGCGGCCTTTGGGATTGGCCTTTATGTACTCGGGGACTATGAGCGGGCTACTTCGCTGTTTTATTGGCCAAATCCTCTCGCAACTTATCTGATCGCCGCGCTGAGCTTTGGCTTAATGTTGGCCCGTCGGACGGGTCACCAACGACCCGGCGGCTGGTTGATGGTGAATAGTATTTTACTGACTGGACTAGTGCTGACTTTTTCGCGAGCCGGTTGGTTGATTTTAGCACTTCTGGCACTCATCATGCTCTGGCGCTCTCGGGATCGTCGGCTGTTCCTGATCCAGACCGGTATGACGCTGGTAATCGCAATCGTGCTCAGTCTGACGGCCAGTAGCGCTCGAGAGCTTTTGAATAAGCCGAGTATTAATGTGGCCAGCCGGGTGACCGAGTCAGCTCAATCAACCAGCGTGACTGATCGCTTCACGTATTGGCGTGAGGGGAGTGCAATGTTTGCTGAGCGGCCAGTCCTTGGCTGGGGAGTCGGGAGTTATAAGCAGGTGCATCCGGCCTATCAGCGCTCGGCCACGACCGCGACGAATAATCCGCACAATAGTCTAGTGCAGGTGTTTGTCGAGCTTGGGGCGATTGGTGCCGTGCTGTATATTTTGACGATCTTTGCTTTCTTACGACTGCTCTGGCTTGATCGGCGCGATCCGAGTGACGACGTGATTTGGGCAGCTCGTTTGGGGGTGATTGGGATCGGTTTGCACAGCCTGCTTGATCTGGTGACAAATTATCCGAACCTAATTCTGATACTGGCT
Source organism: Candidatus Saccharimonadota bacterium (assembly GCA_046350755.1). GTDB lineage: Bacteria > Patescibacteriota > Saccharimonadia > CAILAD01 > CAZDEK01. The sequence goes on from JAXLZV010000005.1 coordinate 17,893, forward strand.
ATCTGTCTGGCATTGGCCTTGCCGCTGACTCAGACTGCTCGGGAGTTTCGGTTGCGGGCGTGGCCAGTTATTATTACATTTTTCGTGATCAGTCTACTCTTAGTTGGCTTCCTGCGCACCGCACAATTTATATATCTCTCAAAAGTCGATCGCGCTTACATTGATATCGTTGGCGCGGTTGATCGCCAAGAAGTCGATGAGCGCTATCAAGAGCTTCTTGAGCGGCCAGTGGCCGAGCCAGAGGCACTGAGTGCAGCTGCACTCAATATCGTTGATCTGTATGATACTGCGAAAAATCCTGATAAGGCTAAGCTGGAACGGGCGCTTGGCTATGCTGAGCGAGCGGTTGAGCTCGAGTCGCAAAATGCGCGTCATTGGTATGCTTTAGCCAATGTACAGCAACGGCTTGGCAAGACCACGGAGGCCCTCAAGAGCTATCAACGGGCGGTTGAGCTCGATCCGTATAATAATCCGCAATATCAGGTGAGCTACGCGCTCTTACTCCAGCAGCAGGGGTATACCCGTGAAGCTATCAGTATCTTGCGGCCGATTGCCAATGAGTACACAGATGCCGTGATTGCAAATCGGAGTTTTGCCAGCGATATCAGAACGCGGCTAGCTATCGTCCATACTTTGTTGGCTCGACTAGAGAGCGAGGCCGGTAATGCCAATCAGGCGCGGTCTGATCTCGGGCGAGCCCTCCAACTCAACTCACGCTACGTACCGGCGCAAGACCTTCGCCAAAAGTTGTTCCCAAATCAATAGCAGCTTCTGAGTGACTGTCGTCTGTATGCTCGCCAGGGGTGCTGATTCCTTGCTACAATGTGAAGACGCATGAATCTGTCCGCTCAACTCATTGAATACGCTATCGCTATTATTGATCGTATTGGCTACCTCGGAGTCAGTCTGATTTTGATTGCTGACAACGCTGGTTTACCGATTCCATCCGAGGCCGTCCTGGCTCTATCTGGGGCAGCGGCCAAAGCGGGTACGATGAATATTTTGGTCGTTATTATTTTAGGTGTCGTGATGCAGACGATAGGCTCAAGTCTGGCTTATTACATTGGCTACATTGGTGGCGGGCCGCTGGTGAAAAAATATGGCAAATATCTGTTAATCTCAGCTCATGACTATGAAAAGACGCATACGTGGTTTGAGAAGAATGGACCGAAAGCGATCTTTATATCGCGTATCGTACCAGTGGTGCGCACGTTCATGGGCTTTGTCGCCGGCACCGCCCAGATGCCATTTCCGAGCTTCTTGTGGCAGACGTTTCTCGGTACGATCGTGTGGACTTTCATCTGGGTTGGCTTTGGCTTCGTCGTTGGTGACGCCTGGCGGCAATATTACAGTATGCTGCATTATCTCGATTATGTAATTATTCTGGCCGTTTTGGTGCTCGTTGGACGATTTATTTATCGTAAATTGGAGCGGCGACGAGCCCGAGGCCGGTCGAGAGCTGCCCAGTCATGATGGCCAAGCCAGAACATATCGAGCGCTTGGGCAGTGGCCTGACGCTGATTCACCGCCATATGCCAGATACGGATAGTGTGACTGTGCAGATTTCGTTTGGCGCGGGTGGGCGCTATGAAGACTTGTCGACTGAGTATGGCGTGTCGCATTTTCTCGAACATTTGTTATTTAAGGGCAGTCAGAAGTATCCGACTGCCAAGATTATCTCCGAGAAGATTGATGGCGTAGGTGGGTACATGAATGCCTACACGACTGAAGAAATGACCAGCTATTACATCAAAGTGCCGCAGCAGCATTTTGAGCTCGCTCTGGATGTACTGGCTGACATTACCCTCCATCCGTTATTTGATCCGACTGAGATTGATCGTGAGCGGGGAGTGATTCTGGAGGAAATGAACGTGTATCTGGACGATCCTGGTCAACACGTGTTTGATTTAGTCGGTGGCTTGCTCTGGCCGGAGGATCCATTGCGAACGAATGTGATCGGTACCGCCGAAATTATTCGTCATCTGCCACGCGAAGTGATTGCTGGCTATCACGCAGCGCTGTATACCCTCGATAATGCGATCGTATCGGTGGCTGGCAATGTGCCGCTCGCTCGTGTTGAGCAAGCGATCGAAGCGGGCTTCTCGAGTGCAACGCCAGCCCGAGCCCGGCAAGCTGTGCCGACGCGTGGTCCGCTTTCGCAGCGTCGTACTCACGTATATAGTCAGGAAACGAATCAGTCACACCTGGTGCTATCTGGGCGGGCTATACCGCTACGCCATCCTGATGAGCCGGCCTTTCGAGTGCTGACTTCGCTCCTCGGTAGCGGCATGAGTTCGCGACTGTTTATGAGTGTGCGTGAAGAAAAAGGTTTGGCCTATACGATATTCATGCGCGCCAGCGGCTATACCGATGCTGGTAAGTGGGAGATATATGGGGGCATCAATAATGACAATCTCGAGCGAGCCCTCGATGCCATCATGCAAGAGCTGCGTTTAGTCCGCGCTGAAGAAGTAGACGAGAGTGAGCTCGCGAAGGTCAAGGAGCAGCTGAAAGGCCGGATCATCATGAGTCAAGAGACCAATGGGGCGGTGGCCGACCGGCTGGGCAGTGAATATTTGCTGACTGGAGAGATTCGGCCGATTGAGCAAATCTTGGATGACATCGATGCGGTGACGACGCGTGATCTTTTGTCGGTTGCTCAGCGCTACCTCGATCCGACGAGTATGCGTCTAGCGATGATTAGCCCAGTCGACGCAAAACGATTGGTTGATATTGAACATATATTGTATACAAAAAGTGAAGGAGAATAGTATGGAACGATGCCTTATCTTGGTTAAGCCAGATGGTTTACAGCGGGGATTGGTTGGCGAGATTATTCAGCGTTTTGAACGCAAGGGCCTCAAAATAATCGGCCTCAAAATGATCAATGTCGAAGATGCGCTCTTAGAACAGCATTATGCTCATTTGGTTGAAAAGCCGTTTTTTACCGAAATTAAAACTTTTATGAAGAGCTCACCGTTAGTGGCTATGGCACTAACCGGGCCGGAGGGTAGCGTAGCGGCGATACGTACGCTTGTTGGTCCAACAAAAGGGCAGGAAGCACCAGCAGGAACAATTAGGGGAGATTTCGGTCTATCTGGTTCGATTAATATTGTTCATGCTTCAGATTCACCGCAGAATGGGAATGATGAAGTCGGGCGATTTTTCGATAGTGATGAACTTTTTGAATATACACGCACGCTCGATCAGCATACATTTTAAGGCCAGTTAAGAGCCGAGTTCTGTCGGTGGAATAAAAACTGGTACCCCTGGAGAGAATCGAACTCCCGACGCCCTCCTTAGGACGGAGGCGCTCTATCCACTGAGCTACAGGGGCGTAGATAGTCCCTCCATTATAGCAAGTTAGCTTGAGGCTCGAAGCGGAAGCGGGTTGCGAGCCGGGTAAACGGCGGCCTATAATGAGCTTTGTTCCTCCGTACCTACAACCCCGGAAGAGGTGATGCCGTGTGGCCACACGCGACACGATCATCGAAGTCGTCGATCGACGAACAGGTCATCGGGCACGCATTCGTGTGCCGGCGAAGTTGCTCGACGATGCGTTGAGTGACAACTACAACCCCCAGACAGGTCGTCCGTTGCCCAATGTGAGGGCCTCGCGCGATCACATCTGCATCCAGGCCAAGCAGGCACTCGCCAAGAAAGGACGACGTCAGTCGTACTTGGCCTGGGATGACATTGCTGACTCCGTGCGGTCTTCGGATCGGATCGCGCCACGTGGCTCGCAGCCGCAGGCGAGCAAGGAGCCACCGCCGGCCCACGGCCAGCTCTCTTTCGAAGCCAATCAGCTGGCGTTCTTCTGAGCCCTAGCGTCCGTTCTTCTCAGTGTTGAGAGGAGCGGACTTTTTCTTTTGTACTCGAGTAAGGTAAGATACTGCTATGCATAAGCGTGAACGCTCAAAAGTCCGGGCCGAAGAGCACGAAATTGATCGCCATGAACCAGAAGTCCTGTTTGTCGAGCGACAATTCCCAATTGTTTTACGGTGGCCGCTCATCTGGGGACTGATTATTATCCTGGTGGCGATGGTCCCATGGTCGATCTCAACGGCCAATGCTTATTCGTGGCAGCCGCTGGCCGTAAATTGGATGGCGTTCGGTGGTCTGGCACTACTTGGCTACTGGGCTTATCACTTCGTTGGTTGGTATTTTACTGTCTTGATATTGACCGATCAGGACATTACTTACGTCAAGCAGAAAGGATTCTTTCGTCGCAAGGTGTCAAGCCTGACGCTTAATAATATTCAGAGTGTGAACTATCACATCCCAGGTCTACAGGGGGCGATGTTTAAATTCGGGAACCTTGATGTTGAGACGCTATCTGGTAGTGGACACTTTCGCCTCAAAACCTTTCATAAGCCAGAGCGTTTGCAGGCGGAGATTCTCGACGCCGTCGAAAATTATAGTTCGACGGATGATGGCGAGATAGTGTATGATGGCTCAGAAGTAGAAGGTGAGTAAAGGAGAATCATGGCGGATACTGAAAAAAATCCGAAGCGGTCTGGCTCAAAAAAACCTGCCGCTAAACAGCACAAAGCAAAAACTGTGGCTGAAAAGGCACCGAAGAAGGCGGCCGATACTAGCGTAGAGAAAAAATCCGAAGCTAAGTCAGCCGAGAAGCCAAAAGCTGGTAAAGATTCTGGTTTCCAGCAGAAGCTCAATAAGCTCGGCGTCAAGACGAAGCCAAATCGAAAGCTCGTACTGATATCCGGCATTACCGCCTTAGCAGCCCTAGTAATTACTTTGGTTGTGTTTGGTGTATTGATCTATAAGTATAAGAGCGAGTCTAAGCCAGTCCAGATTATGTCGTCGGTGGTACCGTATCCAGTGCTGAGCGTGAACGGCAACCCGCTCTGGAATACCTCGACCTACTCTGAATACCTCTTCGAGCTCTCGAGCATTAAGAAGTTTTATACCTCACAAGGTCAAGATCTGAATAGTGATGAAGGGAAGAAGCGTCTGGCCGAACTCAAGCAGGAGCTGCTGAAGCAATTGGAAGACAACCAGATCATTCGTCAGGAAGCGGCTAAAGAGCGCATCAAGGTGACGCAGAAAGAAGTTGATGAGGAGTATAACAAGCTGGTTAAAAATGCCGGTGGACCAGATAAGGTAAAAGAGACTTTGCAGAATCTTTATGGCTGGACCGTACCGCAGTTTAAAGAGAAAGTCCGCTTTAGCCTGATTCAGAAAAAACTGGCCGATAAAATCAGCAATGATCCAGCTCGCAACGGTGCTGCTAAGGCTAAAGCCGATGATCTTGCGGCCCAAATCAAAGGTGGTGCTGACTTTGCCGAACTCGCTAAGAAGAATAGTGAAGACAGCTCGGCTTCTAACGGTGGTGATCTTGGGTTCATTCAAAAAGGTCAGACTGTTCCAGAGTTCGAAGCAGCAGCCTTTGCACTCGAACCAGGCCAGGTGAGCGGAGTCGTGAAGTCGCAGTTTGGTTACCATATCATCAAGGCGACCGAAAAGAAGGATGACACTGTTCGAGTAAGTCACATTTTGATCAAGGGTGTTGATCTCGAGAGCTGGCTCCAGGAGCAGCGCGAAAAAGCCAAGATTAGCGTTTATCTCAAAGTCTAACTAAGGAATAAGCCCGTGGAGCCTAAGCCACAACAGCCAGGGGGACAGACGAATAGTCATACCCCTGAGCCAATTGCTGGCCAGGCCGCTGGTGCCCGGGCTACGAATATGCCTCCTGCTACCGGTAACGTGACACCTGCTACGTCAGCCGGAGCTCCGAGGGTTTCGGTACAGCCATCAGCTAATCTGCAGGCGGAGTTAGCTAGTAAAGCTTCGACAAACACGTCGCAGCCAGCCAGAGTGCCAGCTTCGGACTATACCCCGGCAGCCTTCAAAGAGGTGCCGAAGGTCGATGAACCGCCGGCAACTACTCCGTCAGCTACGGCCGTAAGTACTGCCCTGATGACTGATGGATCGGTGGTAGGCGCTGTACGTCGCCCGAGTGGTCGGTGGCAAACATTTTGGTATGCGCTCAGTGTACTGTCACTTGGCTTGTTGTTTATCGCTACGATCACAGTGACGAGTCAGGGGACATTAGAGAAGTTATTGGTTGGTCTGAAGCCAAACCCATCTGAGGCGGTTTTTGGCACGCCCTGGAATATTATTTTGGGCTACTCGATGCTGTCGATATTTGTTGTCTGTTTGCCACTGTTTATTGTCTCGACGGTTGTGGTTGATCGTTATCGATCCGTCCACCCGGATATGCGTACCGTTGGCATGAAAAAACTCTCGTATGTGTTTATGGTGCTAGCCAGCCTACTGATAGTCTTCCAGATTGCGACGGCAATATTTGCATTGCTCTATCACACATTTGATACGATCAACGCTATATCGATCGCTGTAAACATTGCCTTTATGGCGGGCTATTTTGCCTGGCTCTTCACACTCGTGGCGGAGGATCGATCATGAAATCAACGCACACTCTAGTCACACTCATTATTGCCGTAATCTTAAGTGTATTGTTTGGGGTTGGCTTTATGTATATGGTGACTCCAAATGAAAAACAAGCTAAGCTCTATGATCAGCAGCGCGAGGCGGATTTTGTCAAAATATCGACTGCTATTCAAGGCTATCGCGATGCTAAGAATGAGCTACCCAAGACCCTCAAAACCTTGAGTGAAGCCAAGCTTGATGCGGAGTCATCGACTGGCGTGAGTGCGCTTGATAGTCTGCTCAGCTCATTTGCATCATTGACGGTGCGTGACCCCCAAACTAATAAATATTATGGCTACAGCTTTGAAAATCAGCAGGGCGAGAAGTATAAGCTATGTGCCGATTTTGCGACCGATACCAACGGCAAAGCCGATGAAGAGATTAGTACTGGATCGAGTAATAGGTACACCAAGGCAACCACGACAGTTAAGCATAGCAAGGGTAAAAATGTCTGCGTTGAGTATACGGCTAAGGACAAATCAAAGGCCGCTTCGAAGACCTACTCTTCGGACGGGAACTCATACCCAACCAACAATGGGTCATCAAACAGTAATTCTGCGGCCGCTCGTGACGAACAGCGCAAGACAGGTATCCTCGTAATTGGCCTTGATCTGCAGAAGTATTATGAAAAGAATGGCTATTATCCAGCCGAGCTGTCAGACTTAGTATCAGCCAAAATCACTACCCGCATGCCAACTGATCCCAAAACTGGAGCCAGCTATAGTTACACAGTCTTAGAGGTAAAAGATGGGAAGCCCTCGCGGGTCAAGGTTAGTGGTGTTTTAGAGGACAAGTCTGATCCAGATGCTGATGATGGGTCTGGTACGATCTCCATCATAGCACCGAGCTGAGATCTCCATCAGAGATACTAAGTAAGTTTGAGGCCCCTCATTGTGAGGGGCCTCCGTCTGCTCGAAGCAGTCGATCTTTCTCTGATTTGAGGTTACATTGCGCCAGTCTTTCAAACCAAGTTGAGATTTCTTCGGTTTGGTAGATGGTGTCGCGAGCCAGAAATTGGTCAATGAATGCTAGTCGACCAGTCTTCCAGTGATCCTCACTGTACGCCCGGTATTCACTGCGAATACGTTGCGTATTGGCGCGGTATTCATCAGCTGGCAGAGCAAGGGGTAGCAGGTCAATATCGCAGACAACCTGCTCGATTGGTGTACTTGCGATATGGAGCTTGGTTCCACGGATCGCCCGGTGCACGGTTGTGATGTTTTCCGCTGGCTCATCCAGATAAGCCAGCACATAGGCGGCGAAGTGAGCGCTCATTTCTTCACTGCGGCTATCGCCTGGGATGTAGATCACATCGTGAAGCCAGATGGCGAGCTCAACTTCTCTGGGCGCGTGTGGAAAATAGAGGCCAAGTGATTCCAGCGATGAGACGACGTGGTCGATGGAGTGGTAGTCGCGCAGCTCTTCGTCGTAATGCTCCCATATAAGGTTGAATGCGTGCAGAACCCGCTCAACTGGGGTATCTGGGAAGAGGCTGGTCCACAATCGGCATAATGCTTGCTTCATGATTCCCCCAAACTTCAAGGTACACGCCTATCCTACACCTTTAGTCGGGATGTGTTAAGTGTGTATAATAATCATTAGACAACAAGTTGGAGAAAATATGCTAGATACGAGATTACTCCTGTCGGGACTGGATTTGAGCGAAGCTGAGATCGATATATATTTAGCAATGCTCCAGGGAGCAGCAACGCCGCGCGAGATTGTGAAAGCCACCGGCCGGAGTCGTCCCACGGTCTACTACGCGCTGGGGTCACTTGAACGACGAGGGCTGTTAAGTAAGACTGGCCTGCCGGATGAACGTAGCTACCGCGTAGAGCCACTCGATCGTCTTAAGCGGATTCTGCAGCAGAAAGAAGATCAGCTTTCAGACTTACAGTCCCAACTGGTGGAATTCGTGCGTCAGCACGAAGTACGCCCGCAGGCTGATCGTAAACCACATATCTCGTTTTACGAGGGCGTGAGTGCAGTTCGGAATGTGGTTATGGAGAGTTTATACAGCCATGGTCGACATATCGATTCGCTGGTACCGTCAGATAACTTTTTCTGGCAGCTTGGGCCGGGGTTTGTGGAGCAATATGTTGAAATGCGGCATACTCTCGGCATCACCACTCGCAATCTGTGGGGGAAAGGAGTCAACCAAGATATCCTTGACCAGTATTACGAGAAGGCTCAGATACGCATGCTGCCACAGGGGATGGGTGACCGGTTTCGAACGACTATCTTCCTGTATGACGATAGTGTGCTGTATATATCATCACTCGCAAGCGGTTACGCCTTGATTGTCCGCTCGGCTGAGCATATCGAGATGATGAGGCTGATGTACGAGGTACTTTGGGAGCAGGGGAAGCCACAATAAGCTCAGTCTGGCGGTCTAGGTCATCGAGTGAGCGCCGGAAGACATCAAACATAGTAAAAGCCCCACTGATTAGTGAGGCTTTTACTATGGCGGGCCCGACCGGATTCGAACCGGCGATCTCCTCCGTGACAGGGAGGCATGTTAGGCCTCTACACCACGGGCCCGTAGTGTGCTAGAGCTTGATTATTTTACCAGTTATTTGGAGTTCTAGCAATGGTGGTTCAGACTCAGAATTTGAGCACAATTTACATACTATCGAACACATATTTTTTTTCGACATAGCACCATAATCTAATTGACTACTATATTTATACAATAGCTTGCACACAGATAGTATTCACCATTGAGAATACGTTCCTATCTAGGCTACCTGCTGGCTGAGCATGATTGAGCGGCTGAGGCCAATATGCTACAATCCAACAGGTAAGGGCTGGTAGTGGCAAACCCTACTAAGCGGGTATCGTTTAATGGTAGGATGCGACCTTCCCAAGGTTGAGACACGGGTTCGATTCCCGTTACCCGCTCCATTTTGCCGGTGTAGCTCAGTTGGCCAGAGCAATGCTTTCGTAAAGCAGAGGTCGGCGGTTCAAATCCGCCCATCGGCTCCATGCAATTATCCTTTTTTACCAGGTAGCCTGGTATACTTATTACAGTTATGACTGCAGCAAAGAGAACGCCCAGCCGATCTGGGTTGTGGCAAAACAATTGGTTAGTAAGCCTTATCGGCTTGTTGGCAGTGTTAAACGTTGCCCTAACGCTGTATCTGGTTTACTCGGTCCAGCCAGCGACGACACCATTACCCATCAGGTTCACGAGTTTTACTAATTTTGATAGTCTGGGCTCTTGGCAAAACCTCTACGGTCTTTCATTAGTAGCGTGGTTGGTGTCGGCGGTGAATGTTTATCTGGCACAAGGAGTCTACCGTCGTAGCCGCATTACGAGTGTGATTCTCATCTTGGCCAGTAGTATATTTACCTTGTTGGCTTTCCAGATCGCCCTTTTCTTCATAGGAGTGAGTTATGGCCCGAATTAACAGTCTGACCGGTACGCACGTCAAAGCGCGACATGGTATTGTGCGACTATTGGAAATTGCCCCGGGTTTGGCTACCTGGATGACAATTATTATGCCAATAATCCTCTCGATTTATGCGCCAATCGTCGTAGCCTACTTCATTATTGCCTTTGACCTCTACTGGCTCTTAAAGTCATTCCGCATGAGCACAGCCTTACTCGTCGGGCATCGTCGACTACGTATCTTCACACAATTAGATTGGCAAGCTAGGATCGATCGTTTAGAGCAGGCGAGTGATGATGCTGAAACAGTTGAGCGGTTTGGGCGCGAATTGCAACGTGAGAAAAAAGGCTTAGGTTTTTGGTGGGGTCTTTCAAAGCGTGGCAGGCGGGAGCATGAGCTCTATCATCAGCGCATGATTGAGCTGGATACGTTGCGGAATTACATCGGCTATACGGCACCAGCCAAACCCTCAGAGGTGCTCCATGTAGTAATTCTTGCTACATATAACGAAACGCTCGAAACCTTACGGCCCTCAATCCGTGCGATGACACAGGTGAAATATGATCTGAAAAAGATTTGGTTTGTGATTGCTTATGAGCAGCGGGG
>JAXLZV010000006.1:0-26518 GCA_046350755.1 Candidatus Saccharimonadota bacterium
CATGAGCACGGCATTACTCGTCGGGCATCGTCGGCTGCGTATCTTCACGCAATTAGATTGGCAGGCTAGGCTCGATCGCTTGGAGCAGGCGAGTGATGATGCTGAGACGGTTGAGCGGTTTGGGCGCGACTTGCAACGTGAGAAAAAGGGCTTAGGCTTTTGGTGGGGTCTTTCAAAGCACGGTAGGCGGGAGCATGAGCTGTATCATCAGCGCACTATTGAACTGGATACATTACGGAATTACACCGGCTACACAGCACCAGCCAAACCTTCTGAGGTATTGCATGTAGTAATTCTTGCTACATATAACGAAACACTCGAAACCTTACGACCCTCAATTCGTGCGATGACGCAGGTGAAATATGATCTGAAGAAGATTTGGTTTGTGATTGCTTATGAGCAGCGGGGTGGCGAAAAGGATCGTGAGCGTGTCGAGACCCTGCAGAAAGAGTTTGGCGGGGTATTCGGGAAGTTCCTGGCATTTGAACATCCTGATGGTATCGTGGGAGAGGTCAAGGGTAAGGGACCGAATGTGACACACTCTGGACGTCAAGTCTTGAAGCTGATAAAGCAAGAGGGCGTGCCGATAAACGATGTAGTAATTACTACGCTTGACGCTGATCATCGTCCCGATCCAGCATATTTCCAGCACCTTACGTATGCCTTTGTGACCTCCGAGTCGCCTAAGCATTATGCTTATCAGCCAATACCGATGTTCTTTAATAACATCTGGGACGTACCGGCGCCTATGCGAGTGATCGCGACCGGCAATTCATTTTGGGTAATCATCAACTCGGTACGGCCACATCTGTTGCGCAACTTCGCTGCTCACGCCCAACCGCTGTCGGCCTTGATCGAGACGGATTTTTGGTCGGTGAACACTATCGTTGAAGATGGTCACCAATTCTGGCGAAGCTTCTTTAAGTTTGATGGCCAGTATCGTGTCGAGCCGATCTATGCGCCTATCTATCAGGATGCAGCTCTCGCTTCAGGGTATTTCCGCACGTTTAAGAATCAATACCTGCAATTGCAGCGTTGGGCCTACGGTGTATCTGATATCCCGTATGTGGCTATCCAGAGCGCTCATCATCCGAAGATCCCATTTGGCCAGCGGTTTATTAATATGTGGCGGCTGTTTGAGGGGCACTACTCCTGGGCAACAGCGCCGCTCATTCTTACTTTTGTCGCCTGGTTGCCGCTATTTCTTAACCCGACCTTTAAATACACCGTCATCGCGCACCAGCTACCAATCATTGCTAGTCAGATCATGACAATCGCTATGATTGGGTTATTTATTACTATTTGGCTGTCGATTATATCCTTGCCGCAACGCCCAAAGCACAAGAAGAAGATTAAGAATGTTGCAATGATCTTCCAGTGGGCTCTATTGCCGCTCGTAGCCCTCGGCTTTGGCGCGTTTGCGGCGATCGATGCGCAAACTCGACTGATGCTCGGTAAGTACCTTGGCTTCCGTGTGACTGAGAAGGCGACTAAGCAGAATGACTAGCACTTACCTCATCGCGTTTCTGGCCAGTTTAGCCTTAGCCTTAGCTATGACTCCTTTTGTGATGAGGTTAGCGGTCCGAATCGGGGCCGTCGACAATCCTAATGAGGCGACTCGGAAGATTCATCAACGAATTATGCCACGCGCCGGCGGGATAGTCATTGCCTCGATCTTTGTTTTGCTCAGCTTGGCGCTATTTCCAGGGGTGCCTACAAAAGCTTATTGGGGTGCATTGATTGCCAGTGGGCTGGTCTTTATCGTTGGACTAATTGATGATGTGTACCGCCTGAGTCCCTGGGTGAAGTTATTTGTCCAGATGGCGGCAGCCTTGATTGCGATTATTTTCTTTGGACTGTGGGTAGAGGTTATTTCAAACCCATTGGGTCAGCAATTTGCCCTTAATGGCACGGAGATCCAAGTGTTTTCGACAGTCATTCCGCTTGGTTCAGTCCTCTTTAGTCTTATCTGGTTGGTCGGCATGACAAACACCATCAACTTTCTCGATGGACTTGATGGGCTGGCTACTGGAGTGAGTGGGATTGCCGCACTCATACTTTTCTTGGTTTCGATAAGTTCACGCATTAATCAGCCCTCAACGGCGCTATTGGCACTCATTTTGCTAGGTGCTTGTCTGGGCTTTCTCAGATACAATTTTTATCCAGCTAAGATATTTCTAGGGGATAGTGGCGCCTATTTTCTCGGTATGATGCTAGGAAGTTTGGCGATAATCTCCGGTGCCAAACTGGCGACTGCACTGCTTGTTCTGGGTGTACCAGTGATCGATGCCTTGTGGTCGGTCGTACGGCGTTTAGCGAAAGGCAAGTCACCATTTGCAGCTGATCGTGGTCATTTTCACTACGTTCTCTTGGATGCGGGTTTGACGCAACGTCAAGCTGTTTTGATTATCTACGCACTCTCGCTAGCCTTCGGACTGGTTGCACTGATTGGCGGTGGTCTGGCGAAGCTTATCGCTCTGGTGACATTAGCGGTGATTGTCGGTCTCTTAATGCTTGTACTGGGGCTAGCACGCCGTCGCAAATCAGTCGTGAAGTAGGTGCTTTAGTAGCGTCTTTACGTTGACCAAACAGGTTGAATTTGCTAGTATTATCTCCAAGAGGGAGCACCATTGAACCCAAAAGCGTTACAGGAGTTGATCAATAATTTACGGGTATTTTACCGCTGCCCGTCTTGTAGCGCCGAGTACAAATCGGACGATATTCGTTTTTTGGGTAAAGTTGAGGAACACTGCTTTATGCAGCTCAACTGCAAAAAATGCTCTCTACCGGTATTAGCCACGGTGCTCTTGAGTAGTGATTTGACCAAGCCGAAGAAAAATCGGCGCAAAGAACATACGCGCGTGAGCCTCGGGACTGATGCCTCCCGCAAGGAACGATCGGCTTTTCAGAAGAAAGGTGCGATAACGGCTGGGGAAATTGCTGATTTTTACGCATTTCTGCAGACCGATAAGGGACTCATTTAGGAAGTCGTCAAAGCTTTAAGCTTCGACATTAAGCAAAGGATAGGATAATTATGGAACAATATACCCTCGCGGCCACTGGGCGCGAAGAGACTGGTAAAGCGGTCAAGAAATTACGTACTACCGGCAAGATTCCTGGCGTAGTGTACGGAAGTGGCGTAGATTCGCGCGTTATCAGCGTGGATGATCTCGTGCTATCGCGCATCTTCCAGAAAGCCGGGCACACAGGTCTAGTAGAGCTCTCGATAGGTGACGCTAAGCCAGTCCATGTTTTGATCTCAGAGGTGCAGACTAATCATCTGGGGCGCATACAGCATGTTGATTTTCACCAAGTGAAGATGGACGAAGTTGTGCGAACCGAAGTTCCATTGCGTCTGGTGGGTGATGTACCGGCTGTTTTCAACCTCGGCGGTTCATTAGTGCAGGTCTTAGAAGAGGTCGAGGTCGAAGCGCTGCCGGCTTTCTTGCCACCGAGCATCGAAGTCGATGTCTCTGGCCTCGAAGAGCTTGAAGCCACTTTGAGCGTTGCCGATATCCAGATGCCAGACAAAGTAACGTTGCTGAGCGACCCACAGGAAACTATCTGTAAGGTGGAAGCGCCTCGTACAGAGGAAGAAATGGCTGCTTTGGATGCCGAGATGGGCGATGAGGTCCCAGCTGAAGTCGCAGAAGACGAAGAAGCTGAAGCTACAGGAGATGCCACTACTGAAAAGCCTGAGTAACCTGCCAGTTACCTAGCATAAAAAAGACTCCTTTAGGAGTCTTTTTTATTGGGTGGAAACCCTTCAGTTAGCTACATAATAATACATAGGACTTAGTCTAGAGCATATAGCTTGTGTAATTAATACTTCTTTATCTCAGCATTTATATCTGATTTTGTGCGGAATTGTTTATGCGTGACCAGATAACGCATAAATGCGTTCACGCTTACTGGCTTGAGTGTTTCTAAACAAAGCTGACGCAGCACGTCGGCCGAGACCTCATCCTGGCCGCGCTGTATGAGCTTATACTCAATCGAATCTATCAGGTTATCGACATCGATATCTGAGAGATCTTCGTAATCGAGTACTCGGAGAACCGAAGTAAATAAAAACGAGCGCCGGTAGGGGGAGGTTTTGCTGCTGCTCACCACCTGGATGAAGGATAAATCCGGACGCTCGTAAGTCGTTATGACCTTGCCACAGTCCGCACATCGACGTCTGCGCCATATTTGGCTGCCACCTCGTGTCGAGCGCGTATTTACCACCTCACTGTGGGGTGATCTGCAATTCATGCAAATCATGTCTATATATTGTCATACTACTGTAAAACTGCGCAAGTGGATAACTCAACAAAGTTGTGGATAAGTGAATAATTATGAGAAAAGTCACAATAAAGAGGTTATGTTTACAGGTTGGTTCAGGTAAAATAATACGTAAGCACTTTTTATGTCCTGCAAGTTATCAACTCGCAACAAAATGAAATCCAAGATTATTACAAAATCGCAAAATGCATGGCAAAAGACCCTAGCAATCCCGGGTAAGGGTCTTGTTGGTGTACAGCAAGTGCGAAGTCGCACAATTTTGCCAGCCCACGAACATCTGCGACGACGCTTTACTTGGTATGACCGTTGGCACCAGTATCGTCATCACGGCAAAGTTCACGCTGCAACCTTAGTCAGCTACGTTGTGATTCTGTTATTGAGTCTGGGTATTTTTCAGTTAGCCCGGGCAGCTGATCTGTTTGATACATGGGATTTTGCGAGCGGCTCAGGCTTAGATCTGTCAAATAGTGCGCTAGTCGAAGTGAATGGCGGTAAGGCTCGTCTGAAGGCGCAAAACTATAGCAGTGATGCGAGCACTATGGCGTTGTATCACTTTGATGAAAATACTGGATCATCGGTTGCTGATGATTCAACTGGTGATCCGCTGACCGGTGTTGGCTCGCCAAGTTGGGCGACCGGCAATTTAAACTACGCTCTGAGCTTTAACGGCACTGATCAGTCGGCTACGGCGGCTGACTCGGGGAGTTTATCGCTCACTAGCAGCAATACGCTCGAGGCTTGGGTGAAGTTTAGTAGTCCATTTTCAGCTGGCAGTAGCTCATATCGGCAATCGATTCTTGATAAGGGTAAGTATCAGCTCTATTACGATAATGAAACTGGCAAAATTACTTATGAGCTAGAAAACTCTGCCGGTAATGATTGGGTACAACAGGCTGGTGGCGATCTGCTCAACGCCAACGGTGCGAAGGTGAAACGTAGCTGGGATGCAAATGGTAAAACAGCTATCCGTGATCAAGTTAAGATGGGCTCAAAGATCTATGCTGGGCTGGGCGGTAGTGCCAATGATGCGGAAGTTTGGGAGTTTGATCCGGGAACGGGCGTTTGGACGCAAATCGCTGGCGATGGTCTCAACGGGGGCTGGAATAACGCTGTCTCGGCCTTGGCCTACGAAGACGTCTGGTCATTAGCGACAGATGGTACGACATTATATGCCGGTCTGGGGACCAGTAATGGTGACGGTGATGTTTGGCGATACCAGAGTGGTACCTGGTCAAAGATAGGTGGTGATGGGGTTGGCTGGGCAGCCAGCACGTATGAGACGGTCGCCGGTCTTGAGGTAAATGGTACAACAGTCTATGCCGGTTTGGGCAATAATGCGGCTGGTGATGCTGAAGTCTGGGCTTGTACGAACTGTACGACATCACCAACCTGGACGAAGGTGGGTGGTGACGGAGTTGGCTCGCCAGCTAGTTGGAATACGAACTATGAAATGGTGACCGAAATGACGCTGGTCGGCGGAAACCCCGTCGTTGGCTTAGGCATCACGGCCGGTGACGGTGAGGTCTGGCGCTGTACGGCGAGTTGTACGACCGCGTCAGCCAGCTGGTCAAAGTTGGGGGGTGACGGCTCCGGCACAGCACCGCAGAGTTGGGCGAGTGATCGCGAGTACGTGACCGGCCTGTCGGCTATCGGCAATACGCTCTATGTTGGCCTCGGTAACACAGCGAGTGATGGCGAAGTCTGGAGCTGTGATGTGACGTCATGTACAGCTACCAGTGGTTGGACTCTCTTGGGTGGCGCTGCTAACTGGGGGGCAGGCTTTGAGCAAGTATTTGACATCACTAACGATGGCTCAGTGATTTATGTCGGCCTTGGGTTAACTGCTGGTGAAAACGAAGTCTGGCGCTATAACGGCTCGTGGACGAAGGTGGGTGGTGATGCGGTTAACTCTGGCTTTACAAACACGCATACGCACGTCGAGTCAGTCTTGGCCGATGGTGCGACTGTCTACGCTGGTCTGACGAATGCTGGCTCACGTGCAGAGGTTTGGCGTTGTACCAGCTGCTCGACTGCGCCGAGCTGGGGTGGAGTTCGGATCGGCGGGCAATATATCAATAAAAGCTGGGGTCAATTTAACCTCCAGAGTGTTGAGTCGATGACGACATCTGGGGGACGGCTCTACGCTGGTACGGGGAGTAGCGTGGCTGGTAATGGTATGGTCTGGGAATTTGACGGCAGTACCTGGTATCCAATCGGTGGACAAGGCATAAACTCGAGTTGGGCAGCCGATACCTATGAATCAGTACCATCGATGGTGAATTATAAAGGCAAGCTCTACGTTGGCCTTGGTACAGGTACGGGCGAGGCAGAAGTCTGGCGGTATGATAATCCGGGTTGGACTAAAGTCGCCGACGGCAGTCCAGCTGTCGGATCAGCCTGGGGGAATGCCTATGAGACGGTGCAGTCGCTCGGGGTGGCGAATGATAAGCTCTACGCTGGTCTTGGAAACAGCGCCGATGGAGATGGTGAAGTCTGGGCCTGTACCGGCTGTGATGGTGGTTCACCCAACTGGGGCTCAGCCTTGGTCGGTGGCGATGGTACGGGTTGGGCGAACACTGATTTTAGGACCGTCTCCTCAATGGTTACCTATAAAGGCAAGCTCTACGTTGGTCTCGGTAATGCCGGGGCTGGTGACGCTGAGATCTGGCGTTTCAATAACCCGGGCTGGACGAGAGTGGGTGGCGATGCGGTTAATTCATCTTGGGCAAATGCCACCTATGAGGAGGTTTCGACATTAGCTGTCTATAATGACAAGCTGTACGCCGGCTTAGGGACGACGGCCAGTGATGCTGAAGTCTGGGCCTGTACAGGCTGTGATGGTGGCTCGCCGAGCTGGGGTAGTGCCTCAATTGGTGGTGACAGTGATGGGTCAGATGGCAAAGGCTGGCTGGCTGCCGTCGGCTATGAGCGAGTCCGCGCCCTCGTCGTTTATAATGGCGACCTATACGCATCGCTCGGCTTAAGTGCGGGTGATGGTGAAGTCTATAAATACGACGGCACGAGCTGGACGGCGGTTGGTGGTGACGGCGTAGGCTGGACGAACAACATTATTGAAAGCGTGGGTAGTCTGACGACCTATAAAGGCAAACTCTACGCCGGTATGGGGGATTCGGCGAATTCTGACGCTATGGTTTGGTCATATGGTAATAATGCCTATCTCCAATCTTCTACAACAACGCAGGATACCGGTTGGCACCATATCGCTGCGCGTTATGATTCTGCCACCCAAACGATGCAAATCCTTCAAGACGGAGTTGTTGTAGGGAATGCAACAGGCGTTACGGCAGCCATGAGTAATGGCCCGCAGCAGCTGAGAGTTGGGTCGAGCTTTGGCTCATCAATCGCTAGTGGTGACGCAGGTAATTTTGCTGGCTCGCTAGATGAAATGCGTCTGAGTAACGTATCGCGTGCCGACGGAGCGCTGACGCTCAAGCCATATACTAATACAGCGGTGACAGTTGGCCTCGGCTCGGCAATTCGCACTAGTGGCGTGATGAGTTGGGAAGGCTTCTCGGTCGCTGAAACAGCGGCGGGTGGGACAATTAAGTATCGCTTGAGCGACGATAATGGTGCCAGCTGGAAATATTGGACTGGTAGTAGTTGGGGGTCATCAGCTGGGCTTTCGGAGGCAAATACCTTAGCCGACGTCAATACGAACATCGCAACCTTCCCCGTTACCTTTGGCGGTATTAAGTGGCAGGCAGTTCTGCAGGGGGACGGCACCCAACAAGTCAGCCTAGACGATGTCCAGATCTCATCGAATGCCGACACTACTCCTCCTGGTACCAATGCGAGCTCGATTCAAATGTTCCGGTCGAGCGGTGGGTCCAGCGTGAGCTCAAACGCTTGGACAAATGGTGCGACTCCAGAATTTACCTGGACCGCCGGTGTTGATGCACAATCCGGCATTAAAGGTTATTGTTTGAGTCTGAGCCAGACCGATACTGATAATCCCGTTACCACGAAGGGTATTCTCGGCACTAGTCCGGTGACAACCGGAGGGAACTGTCAGTTCGTCGTTTCGACGAACTCAGTCAATCTGGCCACTGGAGGCTATTTGGGCTCTCCGCTAACAACTTCAAATTCGCCATACTATCTGAACGTACGAGCGATCGATAATGCCGGTAATGTGGTTGGCTCAAGCGCTCAATTCCAATTCCGCTTCGATAATACGGCGCCAACCAATCCTGGGTTTATTACTGCGCCATCAGGGTTTATCAATACGAAGGCGGCTACATTGACGTGGCCGACAGGCGGCGGCACAGCAGCACAGGATAGTAACTCTCAAGTAGCTGGCTTACAATATCGCATTAACGGTGGTACCTGGTACGGCGATGGACATACTGGCTCTCAGGATGCATCTGACCTGCTGACAAACGATGGTAGCTATGCCACTGCCGATCCACCAGATTTCAGCAATCTGACTGAGGGGGTAAATACCTTTGAGTTCCGCACCTGGGATCAAGCGGGTAATTATACAACGAGCTATGTCACTGCTCAGCTGAAGGTAAATACCAATGGCGCACCATCTCAGCCGTTGAACCTTACAGCTGTTCCGAGTAGTAATACCAGTAACGCCTTTGCCTTTAATTGGGATCCACCAGCTAGCTATGTTGGTGATGCGAATAACATCACATACTGCTATACAATCAATGTGGCGCCGACGGTTGCAAATTGTAGTTTTACGCCGGCCGGAGTGACATCGCTCGGTTCTGGAGCCTACGCGACACAACCTGGAGCCAATACGATATATCTGGTGGCTCGTGATGAATCAAGTAATATTAATTACTCCACCTATGCCACAGCCACCTTTACTGCCAATACTACTGCGCCGGGTATCCCGCTGAACATGGATATCGTTGATGTTTCGATCAAATCGACTAGTAACTGGCGCCTTGCCTTAACCTGGGATCCACCTTTAGCGGCCGGTTCGGGTATCGCTTCATATCGAATCTATCGCTCCACAAATAACACGACCTTTAACTATGTCGGGGCCAGTACCAGTACTACTTACATTGACGCTGGATTGAGTCAGCAGGATTACTATTATCGGGTGAAAGCATGCGATTCAACCAATAACTGCGGGGCTGATAGCTCGGTAGTAAACATGTTGCCAACCGGTAAGTTCACATCTCCAGCCAATCTGACTGCCGATCCAAAAGTTGATAATATTACAACAAGACGTGCTCGAATCGATTGGTCGACGGATCGCCCGAGTGATTCGAAAGTAGCGATTGGAACGAAATCAGGCGAATATAGCTCATCTGAAATTTCGAATTCCTCGCAGGTTACCAATCATCAGCTAGAGCTGAGCAATCTCCAGGCCGGTACAACCTATTACTATGTTGTCCGCTGGACTGATGAAGATGGTAACACCGGTAGTTCTGGTGAGAGAACTTTCACCACGCTCCCGGCACCGACCGTCAAAGAGGTAACGGCGGTAAGAATCGGGTTGAGTAGTGCGACTGTTCAATTCACTACTAAGCAGGCTGTACAGGCTAAAGTGTACTTCGGTCAGAGTGAAGGCTTCGGAGGCTTGAAGGTAGTGAATACCTCCAGTGCTGAGTCGAGTTACTCAGCAGAATTGTCCGAGCTATCTGATGGGTCAAAATACTTCTATAAGGTCAATAGCGTAGATGCAGAGGGTAACGAGTATGAGGGTAATGTCCTGAGCTTCTCAACGCCACAACGCCCGAAGGTCAGTAACGTCACCTTACAACCGGTAGAGGGTGAACCAACCAGCACCCAGAAGGTTAGCTGGACAACCAATGTTCCTGCCACTTCCCAGGTGGTATACGGCAAAGTCGGTCAAGGTGTAGCTGAAATTAGTGACTCTAAATTGCTTACCGAACATGAGATTACGATTAAGGATCTTGATGACAATAGTGAGTATTCGTTGATTGTGCAGTCGCGGGATGGCGATGGTAATCTGGCAACCAGTGAGCGCCAAGTCTTCAAGACGGCTCTCGATACGCGCCCTCCTAAAATACGCGATGTACAGGTTGAGACGACAATTCGGGGCGTCGGTAGTGAAGCTCGTGGTCAGTTAGTAGTAACCTGGAAGACCGACGAGCCTTCGACTAGCCAAGTGGCCTTTGGTGAAGGAGCTTCCACGGCATCATTTTCCAGCCAGACGACTGAGGATGCTAATCCGACGACTGAACATATTGTGATTATTTCTGACCTTTCTACTTCCAAGGTGTATAACGTCCAGGCTATGTCGAAGGATAAGGCAAATAATCAAGCTAAGTCAGAGCCGCAGTCAACGATCGTCGGTCGAGCGTCCGATTCGATATTGTCGATTATCTTTAATACCCTGCAAAACCTGTTTGGGTTCTTGGGGAGTAATTAATATGAGCACAATGACTGATCCAAATGCTCTCATCAAGGTCGAAGCGGTTGAAAAGAAGTTCTTTTTGCCAACTGAAACTGTACATGCCCTCAAGAACGTGAACTTCGAGATTCCGAAGAATTCTTTTTCGATTATCTATGGCCCTTCTGGAAGTGGTAAGTCGACCTTACTCAATACGATCGTTGGGCTCGAGCCACCGACAACCGGAAAGGTCATCATTGATGGACAAGATTTATACGCCTTAAATGCGGACAAGCGGGCAAACTTTCGCGCCCGGACCCTCGGTATGGTGTATCAGACCAACTATTGGGTAAATAGTCTGAATGTTCTTGAAAATGTCTGCATGCCACTCTTCCTGTCTGGATATTCGCGTCGCCAGGCAGCGCTGATCGCTCTGGAGAGCTTGGAGTTGGTTGGCATGCAAGACTATGCGAAGAAGCGACCGACGCTATTGTCTGGCGGTCAACAGCAACGTGTTTCGATGGCGCGGGCAATTATTGCAAACCCGGATCTGATTGTAGCTGACGAGCCAACTGGCAACCTAGATACCAAAAATGGCGATATGATTATGAATCTGTTGTCAGATTTAAATCATAAGATGCAGAAAACTATCATTTTAGTCACTCACAATCTCGAGTACTTGTCCCTCAGTTCGCATCGAGTACAGATTAAAGACGGTGAGGCGATCGAAGATGATGGTAATTTTGGTATGTCATCGGCTGAAAAGCAGGCTAAAATTAAGAAGATACGTGAGAGCTTGGTGAAGCAGCCCGCTGGCGGGAAAGCACCGACAATTGCTGAACTTACTGCACAGCTAGCAAATGTAGGCTCTATTAATACTGATGATAAAAATACATCAAAAACAAATGATCAGCCAGCAGTAAAGCCCATTGATGCAGTTTCAAAGCGGAAGGGTAATTAATATGTCACCGAAAAGTTCATCAGAAAAAATCGGTCAGAAGAAATATTCGCCGAAATATATTCGCAAGGGGATTCTGGTGCATATGGCCTATAAAAATTTAGCTTTTAAACGACTGAGGACATTTCTCACGGTGCTCGGAGTAGTGATCGGGATTGGCGCGATTGTATTTTTGGTCTCGCTAGGCCTTGGTTTACAGAAGGTCGTTACTGAACAAGTCGTTGGCTCGAAGTCGGTCAAAGCAATAGACGTATCTTCTCCGAAGCCGAGGGTGATTCGCCTGAATAACGACGCAATAAAGAGCTTCGAGAAGTTTGCGAATGTTGAAGGAGTCGCTCAAACTTATTCGTTTGCTGGGAAGGTAGTTTTTCAAAGCTCGAATACTGATGCGGTGATCAATGGCTCCGATCAAAATTATCTTGACCTGAGCTCGTTTAAGCTAGAAGAGGGAAAGACGCTCGGTTTAACTTCGGATAACGAAGTACTAGTAAATCTTTCACTCTTGAAGACGATTGGGGTCAATGATAAATCGAAGATTATGGGTCAAAAGATTAAGATTTTAATCCCGAAAGAGAAACGCAAAGAAGCTGGCGCCGGTGAGAATGTCGAAGATTATACGAAGGAGCTAACCGTGGTCGGAGTGCTTGATTCCGGGTCTGGAGCTGAAGTTTTCACCACAGATAGTTTGTTATTGAACGCTGGTTTTCAGGATTATAATCAGGCCAAAGTGGTCGTTAACACGAAGGAAAACGTACCGGCGGTTCGCAAGCAGATCGAAAGCCTCGGTTTTGTAACAGCTTCTCCAGTCGATACTCTCGATCAAATCAATCAGGTATTCACGATCCTCAATATTTTGCTGGCTGGGTTTGGTGGAATTGGTATGGTCATTGCCGTACTCGGCATGTTTAATACGCTGACGATTTCTTTGTTGGAGCGCACACGCGAGATTGGCCTGCTCGTCTCGCTTGGGGCACGTCGAAAGGATGTTAGAAGACTGTTTATCATAGAAGCTTTGACGCTCTCATTCCTTGGAGCTCTATTCGGTGTTGTGCTAGCTTGGCTGCTGGGCCGAGGGATTGATTTGCTGCTGTTTGGCCTCGCGAAATCCCGAGGGGTAAGTGAAACTTTCTCAGTTTTTTACATACCGCCGATGCTGATTCTTGGCATTTTTGTATTTACTGCCATAACTGGCTTGATAGTGGTTGCTTATCCAGCCCGGCGAGCCGCTCGAATTAATCCAATTGATGCGTTGCGCCATGAATAAGAAGCTGTCATACCTAGCCTCGCGCCTACATGTAAAAGTCCTGTTTTTACTTGTGATCATCGTCTTCATTACGGTTGGTGCATTATTTGTGAGGCGTGAGAAGCTTACAAAGGACATAGATGAGATAGCCACGAGCTATGCTGCAACTCGCCAGAAGAGCTTTGAGACCACTCGAGCAGGCAATAGTGAGCTCATAAAGGCCTTAAGCTATGATTATACAATCTGGGATGAAATGGTGCGGTCTGTCAGGCAGCGTGATCAGCAGTGGTTTGAAGACAATATCCCGGGCGCTTTAGAAACCTACAAGGCTGATGAGGTGTGGATCTTCAACCAGCAGTTTCAGACGGTATATACAGCAAAGAAAAATGCTGATCTGGCTGAAGACTTCCCGATTCCAGATTTAGCAACGCAGTCGTCTCAGCTATTTAAAAATGGCTATTTTGTCGAATTCCATGCTCTTATTGACGGACAGATTCATCAGCTCTATGGCGCCCCCATTCAGCCGACTGCTGATTCGGCTAGAGAGACAGCTCCGCAAGGCTATTTTTTCGTGGCCCGTGAAATTACCGAGAAGCCGCTGGCTAGTTTATCGGTAAGTAATGATTCCGATGTCACAATTACAACGAATGTTGAAAAGTTTGAAACAAAAATTCGCCCTCAGGATGGTGTAATTCACTTCCGCGATCCAATATATGATTGGCAGAAGCAGGTTATCGGGCAGTATGATGTGGTTCATTCTTCGCAGGTACTGCGACAAAATTGGTTGATTATTATTCAGCAATTCCAAATATTTACCGCCTTTATGTTGGTATTTCTGACGGCCATCATTGCCATTGTCTACATCCTTATTTCACGGCCACTCCGCCAGCTGTCAGACAGTTTTGCGACTGGTGATGCAGGGCGTATCGAGCCGCTCTTGCGGCGCAAGGACGAGATTGGTGAGGCGGCTAAGCTCATGCAGCAAGTTCAGGAGCAGCAGAAATCTCTTCAGGTACTCAATCAGGCAGCTGAGGAGGCTCGGCATCGGGCTGACCTTCGCTCACGCGAGGCCGAGCGGATGAATGATCTGATGGTTGGGCGGGAATTGAAAATGATTGAACTGAAAAAGCAGTTACGAGATGCCAAATCATCAGAACGGCGATCGACAAAGAAGGGCAAGTCGTCATGAGTCGATTTGCCGATATGTTTGATGCACTATTGAGCGCCGGTATTGATCGTGATTCGATCGATGCTACTGAGCTGCGACGCGTAAGGTTCTTTAATTCGTACGTGCTGATCGGTATCTTTGGGTGCGCTGGTTCGGCTGTTGTCTTGCGTTTCTCAGCCCCTGCTAGCACCAGTTACATCGCGCTGCTGGCGACACTTGGTATCCTGATCAGTCTTGGTGTCTCACTTCATCATCTGAAGCGAGCTGAGCTTCCGGTTCAGATAATGTTGGTTTTCCTTTTTGGATTAGCCTTTTTTATCCTTACTCAAAGCAAAACTTCTACTGGTATATTCTGGTTATATATTTATGCTCCAATTGCTGCCTTGCTGTTGCGTCAAAAATTAGCTTTAGCTTGGATCGTCAGCTTTGCTGCGTGGGTGCTATTTCTTGGGCTACAGCCTTGGTTTGGTGACTCAATGTATGGCATGGCCCAGATTTATGCTTTTACTTTTTCCTTTTTACCCATTTCATTCTTTATGGTTGCCTACCAAAAGATTACGTATGATGCTGAGCGACAAGTCTATGAGCAACAAAAGCAATTGCAGGCCTTAACTGAGCGCTTAGAAGAGGAGTTAGCATTTGCTTCGGCTTCGAAGAAGCAACTCGACGGACTCAGTAAGTCTTTAACTCAACAGAACAAAAAATTAACTCAAAGTCGTATGGCACTCATTAATCTGTTGGAAGACTCAAAAGCCCTTGAAAAAGAGCTCAAAAAATCCAAGCAGCACATTGAGGAAACTGTGCAAAAGCGGACGCAAGAACTGTCCATAGAGCGTGCTCGACTCGAGTCTACACTTCAAAGTTTGCCGATTGCTGTATTACTGATGAATGCGAAGGGCCAAGTCGAAGACGCGAATAGTATGGCCTACGAGCTGGTCGGTAGGACGGATCAAGCTGCCGAGGGCAGACTGCCACCAGCAGTTTCACGACAACTCGCACAGCTCGTGAGAAAGCATCTGGCGCTATCAAGCCAGATTAAACAGTGCGTTAGGCAGGATAATTGTGTCCTGGTACCCGAGGTACAATACCATGATGCATATTATCGTGTGGCGCTTGGGCCGGTGCGGACGAACGATCCAAATGCTCGAGGTGGTGTGGTTGTCGTGATCGAAAACATTACGGCGCAGAAGATGCTTGATCGGTCGAAAGATGAATTTCTGATGATTGCTTCTCACGAACTACGGACTCCTTTGACCGCGATTCGAGGTAATGCCGTTATCCTTGATAAGCTCTATGCTAAGCGCGTCAAAGAACATGACTTTAAGGAGTTGACTGAAGATATCAAGGAATCAAGTACCCGACTGATTGGTATCGTCAATGACTATCTCGAGCTCTCGAGTCTTGAACAGGGACGACTGGTCTTACAGCCAGACAAGTTAGACATGACTGAGCTCATGCAGCAGGTGGTTCGAGAGAATCAGAGCCTGGCGCTTGAGAAGAATCTGAAATTGAGTTTTGTTCAGTCGCGAACGCCCCATCTGCTTGTTCGGGCTGATCCGAATCGCACCCGACAAGTCATCGAAAATCTCATATCAAATGCGGTGCATTATACCAATAAGGGGGCGGTGAAGATTGAATTGGTAAAAACGGGACAGTATATCACTTGTCGCGTGCGGGATACTGGCATTGGTATCGCCAAAACCAGTCAAAAGCAGCTGTTTGGTAAGTTTCGTCAGGCGCAAGAGAACTTGCTGACGCGTGACCCAATGCGTAGTACGGGTCTGGGTCTTTATATCACTAAGCTCATGGTAGAGAAGATGGGCGGTAAGATCGTGCTGGAGCATTCGGCGCTTGGTAAGGGTTCGGTCTTTGCTTTTACGCTGCCAGTTGCTGAGCGGTCGGCAGGTAGTAGTCGAGCTAGTAAGTCGTTACAATTAAGGTGAAAGGAAAAAAGATTGCTTATGAAAAAGATTCTATTGATTGAGGATGATCCACTACTGTCGCGTATGTATGGCAAGCTTTTTTCTATGCATGACTATGATTTTGCCAGTGATCTTGATCCTGAAGGCGGCTTCGAGCAGGCTAAAAAACTGCAACCCGATCTCATTCTTTTGGACATTATGATGCCCAAGCTGAATGGCTTGCAGGTCCTGGAGATGTTGAAGGCCGACGATGCTACAAAGCATATCCCGGTCGTCATGATTACGAATGTTGAAGATCACGATACCGAGAAGAAGGCTGAGACCGGTGGTGCCATCGGCTATCTGGTAAAAAGTCGATATGACCCCGATGAGACCATAGAATATGTTGAGAAGGTACTGAAGCAGGCCAAATCCTAGGCTGCTAGTTTGTTCGTATTTTGTTTGTAAAATAGTCGGGATATCAGGTATGCTAGTAGCATGTTTGAGAGCATGTTACGTCAAAGAGCTGAAGATTATCGGACGGTCTATATCGATATGGATAGCTTCTTCGCATCAGCCGAGCAACAGCGGCGTCCGGAGCTTAAGGGAAGGCCGGTTGGGGTATGTCCGCATATCTCAGACGGCGGTTGTATCGTGGCGGCGTCACGAGAGGCGAAGCGCCTAGGGGTAAAAACTGGCATGCGAGTTCGAGATGCTCAGGCTATCGCTCCGGATATTGTATTGGTACACGACACGCCAGCCTATTACCGAGCGATTCATGCTCAGGTGCTACGCATTCTCGAAGCTACACCCTGCAGGCTTGATGTACGGGGGATCGACGAGATGCGACTGATCGTACCCTCTTATATGAGAAATGAGCCGGCAGTCGAGCGGCTAATTCGTGACATTAAAGTAGCTTTGCGCGCTCAATTAGGCGACACGCTGACAGCCTCTCTCGGGGTGGGGGCTAACGGCTGGCAGGCTAAGATGGCGTCGGCGTTTCGGAAGCCAGATGGGCAGTTTGTTCTCCGACAGAATGAATTAGCTGAGTTTTATCGCCAGATTAAGTTGATAGATTGTACGGGTATTCGTCATCGGTTGAGTCGGCGACTCTATCAGATGGGAATATTTTCTCCGCTTGATCTCTATGGTGCGCCGGAGCCACTGTTGCGTAAGCAATTGGGCGTGAATGGTACAAAGTGGTATCTGCGATTGAGGGGAGTTGAGGTAGATGAGCGAGCTGAGCAGCCTAAGCAGTCAATCGGTCATCAAACGACGCTCATGCCGCGCGCAGCGGAGACGCCAGCACAGCTAATGAGCGTAGTGGTGAAGATGATGTTGAAGGTAGGCTATCGGTTACGGGCCAGTCAACGGCAGGCGCGCGCTATGGCTATTTCGGTGCGCTTTATGGGGTCGGGCTGGTGGGGTGATGTCGCACGTCATCTTGACCCAATATCATCGCACAGAGAGCTTGTACGCACCGCTGAAGGGCTATTGAGGCCGCTGACGACGCAGTTTCGGTCTGTAAAAAAAGTAAGTATTGTGACCTTTGACCTTGTGGCAGCTCAGCAGCAATCCTGGCTGCGAGATACGGATTTGCGTGGTGAATACCTCTCGGAAGCACTGGATGAGTTACGGCGACGCTTTGGGGCGCGGGCGATTGGGCCAGCTTCGGCCTTGTCGGATGAAGTCTTTCCCGATCGGATTGGGTTTGGGGCACCGGAGAAGCTACTTTTACCAGACATCGAATAGGGAGGTACCACCTCTTGCAGAAACAGCCTTTTCCAGATATAATTACCCCGTTTTAGCACCTTTTTGTGGGTCCTTAGCTCAGTTGGCTAGAGCGCTTCCTTGACGTGGAAGAGGTCAGAGGTTCGAGTCCCCTAGGACCCACCATTTTATCAAAACGTAATTATCAACTATACTAAAACCATTCAAAAAGGGCGTATGAGATCGACTTCACCAATCGAGCCAGCCCCGTACCCGTGGGCGTAACACGCGGGACAAGAGTGATCCACTTGCATGTGGGTAAGCCTGGTGGGACCCCCCGGACTATCTGGGGCCAGGCAGACCTAGAGCAAGTGTTTTTATTTACAAGAGGAGATTACGATGAAAAATACTCAGCAGTCACCTGAAAGTATCGAAGCCATGCGGCATAGTTTGGCGCACATTTTTGCGGCTGCCTTGCAGCAGTTGCATCCTCAAGCGCAGTTTGGGGTTGGGCCGGTTATTGATAATGGCTTTTATTATGATGTCAGTCTTAAAGAGGCGATTTCTGAAAAAGATTTTCTCAAGATTGAAAAAGCTATGCGAAAAATTATCCAGGCAAACTTGCCGATGGAGCGTCATGATTGGCCAATCGAAAAGGCAATCGCGTATTTCTCGGAGAAAAATCAGCCATTTAAAGTTGAATTGTTGAATGATTTACAGCAGCGCGGAACAACAAGCATAAAAAATATGGATACTCGTGAGCTCGGAGCCGATGCCTCTGCTGAAAAAATTACATCGGTGAGTGTCTATCAGACGGGTGAATTTATTGATTTATGTCGTGGTCCACATGTCGCCTCAACTGGTGAAGTTGGTGCTTTTAAGCTTACTAAGCTGGCTGGTGCTTACTGGCGCGGCGATGAGACGCGGGAGCAGCTGCAGCGCGTCTATGGTGTAGCCTTTGCCACTCAGGAAGAACTCGATCATTACCTTCATATGCTTGAAGAAGCGGTCAGACGAGATCATCGCAAGCTTGGTCGTGAGCTTGATCTCTTTACATTTTCAGAACTGATTGGTCCCGGGTTACCGCTCTGGACGCCGCGCGGGACGATTGTACGCAAGCAGCTTGATCGGTTTATTCAGGGTATGCGTGACGAATACGGCTTTGAGGAAGTGACCATTCCACATATCACCAAAAAAGATGCCTATATTACCAGTGGGCATTGGGAGAAATTCGAGGATGAACTGTTTAAGATTAAGTCGCGTGACGGCCACGAGTTTGCCATGAAGCCAATGAATTGCCCGCATCATACGCAGATCTTCGATAGTAAGCCACGGAGTTATCGTGAGATGCCGGTGCGTTATCGCGAGACTACTATGGTATATCGCGATGAGCAGAGTGGAGAGCTGCATGGTCTGTCTCGGGTTCGCTCGATTACGCAGGACGATGCGCATATCTTCTGTCGTCCGAGCCAGGTGGAGACGGAGGTTTTGCAGGTTTGGGATATTATTGAGCGCTTCTGGAAAGCCTTTGATATTAATCTGCAGGTCAGGCTATCGACTCATGATCCTGAAAATATGAAGGGTTATCTGGGCACCGAACAGCAGTGGGAAACGGCTGTTGCGCAATTGAAGTCAGTAATCGAAAGCAAACAGGTTGATTACATTGCCGGAGAGGGTGAAGCTGCCTTCTACGGCCCTAAGATCGATTTTATTGGCTCAGATGCTCTGGGTCGGGAATTCCAGGCGTCAACCATCCAGCTTGATTTCAATATGCCAGAGCGTTTTGAGTTGGCATGTATCGATGAGCAAGGGCAAAAAGAGACAGTAGTCATGATTCATTGTGCGATTGCCGGCTCACTAGAGCGTAGCATCGTGTTGCTCTTAGAACATTATGCAGGAGCATTACCAGTTTGGTTGGCTCCAGAGCAGGTAAGAGTAATACCGGTGAGCGAAAAAGTTAGTGAATATGCCGAGTTAGTTACTCGACAACTTACCGACGCTGGCATACGTGTAGCTTTAAGTGATGAGAATGAGTCATTGGGGAAGCGTATCCGTCAGGGTGAGATGCTAAAGGTCCCTTATCTGCTGATAGTTGGTGAAAAAGAAGCCTCAACAGATATGGTTTCGGTCCGCAAATATGGTAAAGGGGATGAGGGTCAGCAATTAATTTCTCAATTTGTTGTACGCATGACAACAGAATCGAATATAAATAGCAAAACGTAATGCCAACCAGTTCGTCGCCAACTCAAGGGAGGGTCATCACGATTGTTGGGTGTACGGCAAGTGGTAAAACGGCGCTAGCGATGGAGCTTGCTCGGCGCTATCAGGCAATTATTCTTTGCGCTGATTCACGAACAATTTATCGAGAGATGGATATTGGTACTGCCAAACCAACAGATGAGGAGCGTCGTGAAATAGAGCATTACGGCCTTAATTTGATTAGCCCTAGTGAGCAGTACTCAGCGTATCAATTTCAGCGCTACGCGCAGCAAATTATCCGTGATGCAACGCAAAAAAATCGGAATATAATTATGGTCGGCGGTAGCGGCATGTACATCGATGCGGTGCTATTTGACTATCATTTTCGTGACAAAACCGTGTCGAACGAAGATTTTTCTGATCTTAGTCATGATGAGCTGGTCAAGCGGGCTCAGGAACAATACCCTGTTGAAATGTCATTAATAGATGTAAAAAATACACGTAGAATTCGCCAGCTATTAGACAGGGGCCCAAGTAATGTTACTGATAGATACAGCTTAAAACTTAATACATTGGTGCTGGGAAAATCAGTAAAAACCTTACAACTAAAGGAAAATATAGCTATTAGGACCCATGCAATGTTGAGCCAAGGATTTGTTCAAGAAGTAAAGCAGCTACGTGAGCGCTATGGGGAGGCTTGCCCGGGCCTGTCAGTCACTGGTTATCGTCGAGTCAATGAATATTTGAATGGTGAAATCGAGCTAGAGGACTTGGAGAGCCTGATAAATGCAGATACCTGGCAGCTTGCCCGTAAGCAGCGCACGTGGTTTCGGCGCAACTCTCATATCTGTTGGTTTGAGGATGATGCAGAATTAATCGCCTGCGCAGCTGACTATCTGATGGAATCCAGCGTAAAATAAAGTTATGTATGGCTTGAGAAATCTATTAGGTATTGCAGCCGGTAGGCTGACGGCGCAAACTATGCGTTTGCTTGGTCGCCAATCAACTGCTTTGCCTGGGTACGTAACGGAGCGCTTTACTTCGCATGCCCTTCGCGATATTGCAGGCGAGAGGAAATATGCTGCAAAAATATTAGTAACCGGTACAAATGGTAAAACTACCACGACTTTGCTGGTGAAGATGATGCTCGAAGCTGCCGGTTATGAGGTGGTCAATAACATGTCCGGTTCAAATTTGACGCGTGGCGTACTGACGACCCTACTAACTGATAAGAGACAAGGGCAAAAGACAGTTTTGCTTCTCGAGGTAGACGAAGCGAGTATGCCGGCAGTGAGCGAGGCGACTCAACCGACGTGTATTGCCATACTCAATCTTTTTCGCGACCAGCTTGATCGGTATGGTGAAGTAGATACGACGCGTCAGCTGTTATCGCAGTCGATTGTAGCCGCTCCGAGTGCAGAGTTGATTTTGAATGCTGATGATCCGCATGTTGCCGCTCTCGCAGTGAATCGGTCAAATCCGGTTCAGTATTTTGGCTTAAATCTACCTCAGCTGACAGCTTTAGCGCATGATCATGCCTCAGATGTTCCACTGAGCCCGACAACTGGGGCACCTCTCGAATATAGTCAACGTTACTTTGGGCATATTGGGCAATATGCGGCAACTGATAAGAGCTTTCAGCGGCCTAAACCGGCATTGCAGGTCACCTCACTGCATCATACTGCGGATAAACATACCGAAATTAGCTTTACGTTGCAGAAAAAACAACATAAGGTTACTACCAGGCTACAGGGTGTATATAGTGTCTATAATGTATCGGCCGCAACATTAATTGCGCATAATTTTGGAATTACGCTATCGGATATCGCTATAGCCTTGCAGCGCAAGCAAACTGCCTTTGGGCGCCAGGAGACTGTTGAGTATCGTGATATCGCCATGCAGTTCTTCTTAATCAAGAACCCAACTGGCTTTAACCAGGTAATCCAGGCGCATTTTCAGCAAAAACAGCCTCACCCAGTATTGATAATTATTAATGATAATTTTGCCGACGGGCGTGATGTCTCATGGCTTTGGGACGCCGCTATTGAAGATGCTCAATTTGGCGACAGGCTGATTGTCTCTGGATCGCGCGCTTACGATATGGCGCTGCGTTTGGAATACGCGGGGATAAGCTGCACTGTCATCGATGAGCCGCAAGCTGCGCTGGAAGAAGCTGTGCGCTTAGCGAGCAAGGGTCAGGTGTATGTGCTGCCAACCTACACGGCTCTCTTGGATCTTCGTAAATATTTAACCCTCAAACTGGAGCACACTCGTGAGTAAGCGGCATTACACACTCCTATACCTCTATCCATACGAGATGAATACCTACGGTGATTGGGGGAATGTTCAAGTCCTGGTACAGCGTGCTCAAGCTCGTGGCGTGACGCTACAAGTACATGAGCATCGTCCCGGGAAAGTGTTACCAAAAAAGTTTGATCTCATCTTCATGGGCGGCGGCCAAGATAGTGGACAAAGCCTCATTCTTGAAGATTTACAGGCTATCGGCGATAAGATTCGAGGTGCGATTGAGGATAATACCCCAGCTCTTGTTATCTGTGGGGGCTATCAGCTATTTGGTCATGTTTTTTATACTGCCGATGGTGGGGTACTGCATGGATTAGGGATTTTTGATCTTGTAACCCGCGCTAGTAAAGAGCGGTTAATCGGTAACGTACATCTCCAGTCGGATCAATTTGGTGAAGTCATTGGTTTTGAGAATCATTCTGGCAGGACTGAGCTTGGACCTGAAATGACACCGTTCGGTAAGGTTAAAGTTGGTGCTGGAAATAATGGCGATGATGGCGGGGAGGGGATAGTTTTTAGGAATGCAATTGGCACATACTTGCATGGACCGCTGCTTCCAAAAAATCCCCAAGTCGCCGATTGGCTATTGGCGAAAATGCTCGGCGTATCGAATACTGAATTAGTACAATTGCCGGATCTATTTGTTGCGCAAGCCAGGGCCCAAGCTAAGCGCCGTCCACGCTAGTGTTCGGTCATAATCATTACCTGTTCAGTTGCCTCACTCATCAATATTCTCGATAGGCATTGAGTAGTTGTTCTACTATCGTGTACACTTATGAGTAAGAAAATTACGAAGGGATAATGCAGTATGCAAATCGAGTCGCTTTTCGGTTCAAAGACCCGGGTAAAATTGTTGAGCCTTTTCTACAATAATCCCGAGCGACCTTTTTATGTCCGTGAAATTACCCGCAAGATCAATGAGCAGATCAACTCAGTTCGTCGTGAGCTCCAGAATCTCCTGAATATTGGGATCGTCAAATCAGTCAATCAGTCAAATCGGCTCTACTATGAAGTTGATCCGGCATTTAAGTTTCATAATGAGCTGATGTCGATCTTTCAGCGTATCCCTGCCAAGTCTAAGGAGATTAAGGAGACGAAAGAAGAAGACCAGATTTTGAAAAAGCTGCAAAAAGCCGGCAATATTCGAGTACTTTTCCTGTCTGGTGCCTTTGTCCGTGGCAGCATGCAGAACGTTGATATCTTTATTGTTGGTGACATGAATAAGGCTCGTTTGGCCCAAATTATTGCTGATATGGAGGCGGCTATGAGTCGAGAACTGAACTATACGGCATTTCGCGTGGAAGATTTTGATTATCGCCGCAATCTTAACGATCGTTTCTTGCTCGACATGATGGATGCTAAGAAGATTGTCCTGAAAGACGAGCTCAATGTGTTTAAGAAGGATCAGTCGGAGCCCCCTGAAGAGGTGAATCCGACAGTAACTGTGAATGTGTCGGCGCCGAACCCGACTATTACTACTGACGAAGCCATTCGCATGGTGCAATCAAACCAGCCATGAGCAGCAAAACTCCCCAAACAGTAAACATTCAGATATCGCCGAAGTCGATATTCTTAGTATTGGGCGTATTGTTGGCCGCATACATCATATATTTGCTTGGTGACTTTTTAATCTTAATGTTTGCTAGCGGTGTTGTGGCTGTTGCGGTAGCGCCATTTGTGCGCCGGCTCGAAGCCCGCGGGTTGCCGCGCTGGGCGGCGGTGAGTTTACTCTATCTATTCGTCATCCTTTTTATTGCCCTTGCCCTCCTTTTGATCATACCGACTCTGACCAACCAGATAGGGCAATTAGTCGAAGCCTGGCCGAAATCAAGCCAGTCGATACAGGATTACGTGAGCCGCAATCAACTGCTACGCTCGGCTTTTGGGGGAGTAAACTTTGGCAGTATCGCCAGCGGTGATTTATTAGGTAGAGTTGTAAATATTACATCGGGAGTCTTTAATGGGCTAGCCGCAACGGTTTTGTTCTTGGTGGTTACCTTCTATTATTTGGTGCATGGCCGTCGGCTGGTGCGGTATTTTCTTCAGCTTATTCCAGATGTAAAGCAGCGGCATCGTACTGCTAATCTGTTGGCGCGTATCTCAGAGAGAATGGGCTTTTGGTTCCGCGGGCAATTTGTAATTTCTTTAACCACCTTTTTTGTGACCTGGCTTGCCTTTAGTCTACTTGGAGTACCGTACGCGCTAACTTTAGCGATGATCGCTGGTTTGGCCGAATTTATTCCGTTGTTTGGCTCTTGGATCGGTGGCGGTGCAGCAGTCTTAGTAGCTTTGGGGCAGTCTCCATCGCTGGCCATCTTTGTAGGGGTGTTCTTCCTGGCCTGGCAGTCATTCCAGGCCTATGTAATTTCACCTCAGGTCATGCGGCAAACGCTTGGCATACCGTCGATTTTTGTCTTGCTCTCAGTATTATTATTCGCCAAGCTCATTGGTTTCGTTGGAGTATTCTTAGCGGCGCCAATTGCTGCCGCCATCGGAGTAATCGCTCAAGAATATTCAGGGGGTGTACAAGAGCGAGTGCGTGAGGGCCTGGCGCGGGCTGGGCAGCGCAAAGCCTAATCTGATATACTAACCTGGTTATGGAAATTACTCGTGAAAACAATGCCTCGTTGCGACTGGCGACCAAATCTACATCCTTAGTAGTGGCGGTTGATCCAGGAGTGAAGGCTGATGTATTTTTAGGTCTGCGCAGTCAGCAGACTGTGTCAGGGTATGAGCGCTGGTTTGCTGGACCGGGTGAGTATGAAGTGCGTGGCGTCATGGTAGACGGCGTACAGACTGGTGAGGGGCTGACTTCGTATCATATTAGTTCAGAAGGGGTAATGCTGGCAGCTGTTAGCCTAAAAGCTCCGGCTGAACTGACCGATAGTGTACTTGAGCATCTTCAGCCGTCAGTGGCTCTGGCGTTATGGGTCGAGGAGGGCACAGCTCAAGAGCTGGCTGGCTTGATTGCTCGCTTCGATGTACAGCGGATCTTTGCCTTGCATTTGCCTTGCGAACTGGCTGAACTTGAGAAAGCCCTGCAGCTGACTGCCGAAAAGATAGATAAGCTTCGATTGACCAGCAAAGAGCTGGCCGATGGTTCGCGTAAGCTTATTGCTCTCGAAGCCTAGCGATATAGTAGTGTACTAAAAAAGAGCCTCTATAAGGGGCTCTTTTTTAGCGTGAACTATTTGGCTTCAGCCGATCGAGCAGCCGCTTGCTCGATGTCGCGCTCGTATTTCTTGAGAGTGCGGATTGTCGAAGCGGCGAGTTTTACACGGACCTTTTGCCCGTTGAGAACTAGCGTTTTCGTCTGGAGATTTGGCTTCCAGACCTTAGGGGTATGACGCATCGAGTGGCTAACATTGTTGCCAAACTGCTTACCCTTTCCAGTGATGTCGCATTTGTAAGACATAGAGTGAATTCCTAACCTGAGAATGATAACAGATATTGGCGTCTTTGACAAGCCTTCGCTATACTGGGAGGAATGGATTTACTCGACATTATTCGCCTGCTTTTCATCTATGTGGTGGCTATCACGATTCATGAGTACAGTCATGCTGCTGCCGGACACTATCTGGGTGATCCGACAGCAAAGGATGAGGGCCGCTTAACCCTCAACCCGCTGGCGCATATTGACCCCCTGACTACGCTCGCATTGCCGGTGCTGTTAATTCTTGCCGGTAGCCCGGTGATCTTTGGAGCAGCACGACCAGTACCCTTTAACCCATATATGGTCCGTGGAGCGGAGAAAGGTGCTGCCTTGATTGCCTTGGCTGGACCAGCCAGTAATTTTGCACTGGCCGCCGTTGTAGCCATAATTGTACGACTCGTACCAGGTTTGGGCGTAGCTGGTAATTACCTCTTGGTTTCGATGATTACTATCAATATTGCGCTCGGTCTCTTTAATCTTATTCCTATCCCGCCGCTTGATGGCTCTCGGGTGGTTTACGCTTTTGTGCCCCAAAAAGTGCGGGAGGCAATGGAGCGTTTTGAGCAGATGGGACCAATTGCCATCTTGGTGATATTTATTGTGATTTTTCCGTTTATTTCGCCCTACCTTGGGCGCGTGACGAACGCGATTGCCCTGTTTTTACTCGGTAAATAGTTCGCAAAGCTGGTAAAATGGGGGTATCTTCCGCGGGCGCGCGGCAGAACTTGATATCTTTTCTGCTTAAGATGAGAAACGGGAGCTCTAGATTGCTCACTCGAATATTGATTCGGTGATGCTGCGAGCACCCACCTGGATTTGTTGCCAGGGAAGATATGTCGTTCGCCGGCGTCTGGGGAGGTTTTTAATTTTGTTAGGCGCTACAGTTTAAAGCGGCGTTTCCAGCTGGCAAGTTGGCCAATCGAGTCAGCCCGCAGGACGTCAACATACTTTTCGACCCCCAGATGGTGGGCGATTTTTTTTACT
>JAXLZV010000007.1:0-19579 GCA_046350755.1 Candidatus Saccharimonadota bacterium
ATAACGTTCATCTCAACCCGGCTTGCGGTGTATGCCTGTCAATGATCACTCTGTCGAAGCTAATTTCAGCCCCAAGATGTATATCATACCACTATATTACAGTCCTGTAAATACTTATGCTCCCCTTGATTATGATAGGATACGGATATGAAAAAAATGACCGTTACCGTGGTCAGCGAGAGCGTCTTCACAGTAAAAGGCCACGGTGTTCACACTGCCTTCGAGGAACATGTCCATGCCCTCAAGGCCTACACCGACTACGAAGTCCACGTCAACGCCAAGGCGCCAAGCGATATCGTCCACGTGCATACCGTTGGGCCCTATAGTTGGCGCAAGTTCCGCCAGGCGGTTCACGGCCGAGTAATCAATGCCCACGTCACACCGGGTTCATTTATCGGTAGCTTACGCTTCGCGAAAATCTGGGCGCCTTTCGCACGCTGGTACCTACGCTTCGTCTACAACAAGGCTGATCACGTCATCTGCGTCAGTCCGGACGTCGAGAAGGAGCTACGGGCGCTCGGCATACATAAACCCATGTCCGTTATTCCTAACATGATCGAGCTCAATAATTTTAAGCGACCGGCTGAACACGAACTCGAAACCTTACGTCGACATTTTCACATTCCCGCTGATAAGCCAGTTGTTGTGGCTTCCGGCCAAGTCCAGCCGCGTAAAGGTGCCGCCGATTTCGTCATGGTCGCCGAACAAATGCCTGACTATCATTTTCTATGGATAGGTGGCACTCCCTTTGGCAAGCTGGGTGAGAAAACGGCAGATATGCAGCGATTGATGTCAAATGCACCACAAAACGTCACATTTACCGGTGTTGTCGAGCTTCCGACTGCGCGCAAACTCTACCATCTTGGTGATGTCTTCTGGCTTCCATCGTATCAAGAGACCTTCGGGTTAGTTGTGATTGAAGCGGCCGCCTGTGGCCTACCAGTTATCCTGCGTGATATTCCCGTCTACCGCGACATCTTTGACGGCACCTATCTCAAAGCTGATTCAAATCATAATTTCATCAAACACATTACCGACCTCATCGAGCACCCCGCTCGCTATAAGGCTCAACAAAAATTCTCTGCCAAGCTCGCCGATCACTACTCGAGCCAACATCTTGTCCAGCGCTACGTACAGCTCTATCGCAGCTTGATTGGAGACTATCAAGAATGAAAATCGTCTTCTTTACCGACTTCTACTACCCGGACCTCAATGGCGTATCGGCTGCGGTAGAGCTTTCGGCCCAAGGCCTACGAGAGCTCGGTCACCGTGTCTACATCGTCGCACCAGCCGCCGCTCGTCCAACGCCCGAAGATCACGAAGATGTCATTCGGCTTCCCTCGACACCAGGTGTTTGGTACAAGGACATGCGAGACGGCATTATGACACCAAAGAGCGCCCGCCGGATTCGTGACCTCAATGCAGACATATATCACTTTCACACAAACGGCATGACTGGCATCGGCGGGATGCGCCTGATGTTTGCGCTCGATATGCCAGCCGTCGCCCACTACCACACCGACTACGAAGAGTATGCCAAGATCTATCGCGGGATGTGGGCCGGCATCCTTACCGCCAGCCTATTCGGACCACTGTTTGTCGGCCAACAGAAAGCCTGGCCAGAATCGCTACAGGGCATTCGACCGAAAAAATCCTTCAAAGAGTGGAATGACAATATGGTACGCAACCTGATTCGTTTATCTTATGAGTATTTTGGCCGGGTCGTTGTGCCATCCCAAAAGATGAAGGATAAGCTCATTGAATACGGTGTAACTACAGCCATTACCGTGCTGCCAACTGGCTTAAACCCAGAAGAATTTGATCTCGATACCCAGCGATCTCCACATAATCGCTTTGAACTACTCTACGTAGGACGAGTCTCGCGCGAAAAAAACGTTGACGTCCTGATCGATACAATGAAAGTCCTAGCTCAAACGAAGACCAACGTCCACCTCACGATTGTCGGGCCTGGACCTCACTATCTCTCTCGCGTACGTAAGCGTGTGACCGAGGAGCGCCTCAATAAATACATCACACTGACGGGTGGCCAGCCACGCGCAAAAGCCTTAGCCTACTATCAAAAGGCCGATGCCTTTCTTTTCCCATCACTCACCGACACTCAAGCATTAGTTTTGAATGAAGCCGCCTACACATCTCTGCCGCTCATCTTTGCTGACCCAGCGATTTCTCAGATAGCTGAAGACAAAGTGACCGGGATTCTAGCTAAACCAAATGGTGAAGCTTTCGCCAAGGCTGTTCAGCAGCTGATGAGTAGCTCCACCCTCACGAAAAAATATGGCACCGCTGCCCACCAACGTGCACTGACGCTGACGATCGACCACCAGGCCAAAGCTCTTGAAGATATCTATCAAAACGCTATCGAACATCACGTCAGCTATGAATCGGTCCTATAAGATACTTATTCTCAGCTCATCGTTCGGGCAAGGCCACATGGCAACCGCCCGCGCCTTGCAATCAGCAGCTAACGCCAACCCGGGGTTCAATATCGAAGTTGATATTATCGACTTCTCAAAAGAAGTGAACCAGCTATTTGATCAAACCTCAAAAAAGCTCTATGAGTTCAACACCAAACACATGCCAGCGGTCTACAAATGGTTATATATATCAAGTGACTACGCACACACGCCGATCCGTATCGCCAACCTACTCAACTACCCAATTCGCCGCAATCACTTAAAGAAACTCTTACAACAATCTCAACCAGATCTCATTATTTCCAACTATCCCATCTGGCAATACCTCGCTTTGCAGATCTCAAAGAAACTTTTTCCTGATGTAGAATTTGCAACACTAGTCACTGATTCGATAAGTGTACATTCCTCCTGGACGATCCCTGACAGTGATTTTTACTTGGTCGCCAATCAACCAACCGCTGATAGCCTACGCTCACTTGGTATCGATCGAAAAAAGATCTTTGCCTTAGGCTACCCTGTTCATCAAGCCTTTGCCGATTCGCATTTTGATGCCAGCGTAATCAAAACCAAGTATCACCTTCCAGACGATCGACCAATCATCCTGTTCAGTGCCTCAGCCCTGCGCACCAGCTACGTCCGTCGAGTA
The DNA here is from genome assembly GCA_046350755.1 of Candidatus Saccharimonadota bacterium. Taxonomy (GTDB): domain Bacteria; phylum Patescibacteriota; class Saccharimonadia; order CAILAD01; genus CAZDEK01. The sequence continues at coordinate 3,082 of JAXLZV010000007.1, forward strand.
GCCAGCGCCATCACGAGCCACTACCCACACGTGACACTCCTGACCATTGCTGGCCGAGATGATGAGCTCTACGAAACAATTCGTGACGATGCAGTCTGGACACTGCCGCACGCTCTCCTGCTTGGTTGGACCGAAGACATGCAACAGCTGATTCGCGCCAGCGACATCATTATCACCAAGGCTGGCGGCTCTACCGTCATGGAGTGTATCGCCGCTGAAAAGCCAATTATCATCAACAAAATTATCCCCGGCCAAGAAGAAGGTAATGCCGAACTGGTTAGCGAGTTTGGGCTTGGCAAGATAGCCCGCAAGAGCAGTGAGATTGTCGCCGCCATTGAGGATATCACCCAGCATTATTCAACCTATCTCCAGCAACTCAAGCTACAAAGTCGCCCACAAGCAGCCTATGAAATCCTGCAGTTTCTCCAAGAACGACTGACTCAGACGACAAACAAAGAATCATAAAGCTTACGTTTTCCCGCTAGCTTCGGTATCATAAGAGGAATGGACGCAAACTATGCCCCTCTGCCGGCTCAACGCCTACATACTCGCCAACCCAAGCTTGATCTGCAGGTTAAGTCGTCTGTAGCAACGACGGACCCAGCAGCACAATCCAGCCCGCCAAACCCCGAGCTCAATGCCCACCGCAATCGGCTCGAGCTGAAAACTGAAGGCATGAAAACCGAGGTGCGACGTGACTACATCCACGATTACTACGTATTAATTGCCCCCAAGCGCGCTGGCCGACCCTATGATGTCGCCAGTCATGACCACCCGATGGTAGAGACCGCAAGCTCTCCTCGACTTGATCTCCAGCAAGAGATTTATACTCTACCAGATGATAATGGTGGTTGGTCAGTAAAGGTTGTTGAGAATAAATTCCCGGCCCTTACGACTGATAACCCTGCCGCTTATGGCCAACAAGAGATCGTTATTGATACCCCACTATCGAATATCGCCTTCGGCGAACTCGACACGCCACAGATAACACGCGTGCTGCAAACCTATCAAATCCGGGCTCGCGAACTCAGTACCGCCAAAAATATTCAATATGTCACGATTTTCCGGAATGACGGCTACGAGGCCGGCGCTTCTCTAGCTCATGCACATAGTCAGATCTTTGCCCTGCCCTTCGTCCCGCCGCGGATCGCACAGGAGGCAGCCACGCTAGCACTCTATCAGAAGGAGCATAAGATTGATCCGTTTGAGGAAATTCTCGCTTTCGAAGTCGAGGCCGGCTCACGCATCATCGCTGAAAACGATTCTTGGCTATGTTTCGCGCCATATGCGCCTCAATGGCAGATGGAGGCCTGGGCAGTGCCAAAACGAGCCGTCAGCACGCTCTCCGAGCTCCACGCTGCCGAGCTACAAGACCTCGCCCCCATCCTCAAGCAGCTGGTCAGCCGACTGAGCGATTACGATATCAATCATAATCTCAGCTTTGAACAAGGCGTTCATTCAGCTCAGCGCTTAATGGTAAAAATTCGTGGCCGTAACGTTGTCTCCCCTTGGGGTGGCCTCGAAGTCTCAACCGGCGTCATCATCAATACGATTCCACCGGAAGCTGCCGCCGAGTGGTATCGTCGCTCGATCTAAAAAATCTCAAGCTTGCCTTCTTCAACTCTGTTCGGTATTTTGTTCGCATACTACTAACGGAGATCCCTAGAAAATGCTCGCTCGCACATACTCACTCACCCATCTCGGGGCCAAGCCTAGCCGAATAACTATCGAGACTGATGTCTCGGCCGGATTACCTGGCATTACCATCGTAGGCCTAGCAACCAAAAGCGTTGAGGAATCACGCGAACGCCTGCGCAGTGCAATTCGGAACAGTGGACTCGATTTTCCACCCCGCAAGACCGTAATCAATCTCGCTCCCGGCGATATCGCCAAACACGGTACCGGTTTCGAACTCGCTATGGCGCTCGGAATACTAGCTGCAACCAAGCAAATTCAACCCATTCCAGAAAACCTATGCTGTGCTGCCGAGCTTGCTCTTGATGGCAGCTTGCGTCCCGCCCACGACGTACTGGCCACCATCCTCAGTGCTCGACATGCCGGTTATCCACAACTCATTATCGATGCCGATACCCAGCTAGAGATTCAAGCGCCAGACGGTATAGAGATCTTGCGCGCCTCTTCACTGCGCGATGTTTATGATTGGCTAGTCAGCAAAAAAGCCCTTTCAAAGTACACTTATGATGTCAAAAATACAACTTCTGATACTCGATACAAGCCAATTGATTTCGCCCATATTCGCGGCTTAGTTACTGCCAAGCGAGCTCTCGAAATAGCTGCCGCCGGTGGACACAATCTACTCTTATCAGGCCCACCTGGGAGTGGGAAAACCTTACTCGCCCAAGCCCTACCGGGTATCCTGCCAGCCCTGGAGCCAACCGAACAAGAAACTGTCCATTATCTTCACAGCTTGGCGGGCGAGACCGTATTGTCTCATCGGCGACCCTTTCGAGCTCCTCATCATACCTCCAGCGATGTAGCGTTGGTTGGTGGTGGTCAGATACCGCGACCGGGTGAAATCACCTTAGCTCACCGCGGGGTGTTATTCCTTGATGAATTGCCAGAATTTCGCCGCAGTGTACTGGAGGCGCTTCGCCAACCCCTCGAAGATGGCCGCATTCGCATTGCCCGCGCCCAAACAACCACTACCTATCCGGCTGAGTTTATCCTCATTGCCGCAATGAATCCGTGTCCCTGTGGATTTCGTGGCAGCATGCAACAAGCCTGCAGCTGCACTCCTGGCGCTGCCCAGCGCTACGCGAATCGTCTATCGGGGCCCTTACTCGATCGTTTTGACCTGCAATGCTTTATTAGTGAGCCATCGATTGAGAGCCCTTATCAACCATCGCCGGCCATGGAGCCAACTCAAACGATCCGTCAGCGAGTTATACGAGCCAGGAATCTACAATCACGACGCTTCAAGCATGAAGATCAGCTACTTAATGCCCACATTCAAGCCGCTGAGCTAACGAATTACTGTAAACTTACCGATCAAGCCAAAACCATGATAGAAGATATTCTCGCCCAAGGACGGCTTTCACAACGAGCGCTGAGTCGCTGCGTTAAGGTCGCTCGCACCATAGCCGACCTAGATGATTCTGACATTATCCAGCATCAACATCTGGCAGAAGCATTTCAGTTTAGATTAACAGCCGCGCGATCGCAGCAACTGGTGTAAGTCTTAGCTATTTGCCACCAAGCTTAATCAATGAATACAAACTTTCATCGATTTGCGTATATTTGAAGATCAACCAAATCACCAGATACAGAGTCGCAAGCAGGAGAGCAATAAAAAGTAGATATACCAGCTCCTTCTTAATATAGCGAGTCTCACTATCTGGTAACTTAGAGACTACAGCTGGCGTACCTACTTTTTTCGTTGATTTTTTTACATCTTTTTTCGTGATTGAGTCACTCGCTACTGCGCTAGCTTCCTGGCTTGGATTACCTTCGATAGCTTCAACCGTTGAATCCTCCGCTACCTGTAAGCGGCCTTTCTTTGCCTGATACTGCAGATGACGCTTGCGTTTACTAGCCATAATTACTCCTTCGTCAGACTTACTGCCCACCATTCTACGGTGATAGGTTGCCCTTGCCAAGGTTTTTCCAGGAGGGATATAATAGCTATCTGATAAGGATATGGCAATGAATGTTATTGTGTTGATAGTTCTGGGAATCGTCATCGCCATCTGCGGATGGCTATTTTGGCGCCTGCAACGGGTTGAACGACAGTTCGGCGCCTTCTTCGATAGCACTCAACCACAGCCAGTCATGAGAGCACTCAATCAATTCGCCAGCACCATTCAAAATCACGATGCCAAGCTCCATGAGCTCAAGCACAATCTGGATCTCACAACTCGTTTAGCCGAGCATGCCGGCACACGTATCGGCTTTGTGCGCTTCAATCCGTTTAACGATACTGGTGGTGACCAAAGTTTCTGCCTCGCCATCATTGATGCTCGAGGCGACGGCTATATTCTCTCCAGTATTCACGCTCGAACTGGTACTCGTGTCTACTCAAAGCAAATCCATCATGGCAAAAGCTCCCATAACCTCTCCGATGAAGAAGCCGCCGCTCTGACGAAGGCCGTTAAGCAGAACCCACGAAGCGCACATGCTGAATAAAAAATCCCCGTTTGACTACCGACAAGCGGCTGGATTTTACTTCTCAAATCTCGTCAAAGTCGAGGGTACTATCAACGAGCATGAAGATATCGTGATAGACAGCGAGTACAACGGATCAATCATTACCAATGGCTTTTGCGAAGTCAGCGAAAATGGCCATGTCATAGGTGATATTCGAGCGCGAGCAATTACAATCCTTGGTCGTACTGAGGGTGAGTTTACGGCACGTGACTCAATTGTTGTAAAAAAATCAGCAAAGATAAAAGGACATTACTATTCGCCGAAAATATTAATCGAAAGCGGATCTGAGGTCGATGCGCGCATCAAGCGTCATCGTGCTCAAAAAGACGAGCTACCGTCATGAAATATGTGATTATCGAACCAGTAAGCTCATGGACACAATCTGAGCTCAGCGAAAAGATTCAGAAAATTAGCCTGAAGCTTCGCCTCGACATATCAATCGCCAGCACCTCTGAGCTGAATGAAGCCATCACAGACATTTCTGCTCATGCCGAAAAACAAGGTCTTGATACAATTATCGCTGTTGGTTCGCTCGGCTGGTTTGATCAAGTCGTCTCAACCGCTCTTCGCACTTTTTCGCAAGCTGAAAAGCAAATCCCCGTCTTCGCCCACCTCGCAACTCCCAGATCATTTCCTGGAGCTAATCGTTTGCCGGCCTATCTGGAATCTCGGCTGCAGCAGGGACTTTCAGCCATTGCGGCTCGAAAAATATCTGAGCAGCCGGTTTATGTCTGTGGTGATGCCATCTGGTTTCTTCACAGTCTAGATCTACAAATCGACAATACAGCCCCAAACCACTCTCGTTTTACGATCACCACCCCAGGTCATGGGACGCTCAAACTACAGGCTAACCCAGAAAAACTACATATCTCAACCGAGCAAACTATTCTTGATCAAGACAATCACCACCTTACTGTTCTCGCCCAACAACGCCAGCTCACTCAGCCGCCGCAACATGTCGACGCTGGTTTTCTGCAAGCGGTCAAGAAAAAAGTGGATACCTATCTCTATGAAGATGTCTTTCACGTACCTGCAAGCTCGCTGACCATTGAGAGCACTCAGGGCTATAAGGCACCCGAATATGGCCTAACACTACCCGTCAAAACAACGATTCGGGCAGCAGACTTTAAAGTCCGCTGTATCGTTCCAAAAAATGATATCTCAAAATATTGATTTTACTCCCAGAAGGTGGTATGATTTCTTCTACAAACGATCAGGAGACAATCAGGCATTAACAAACGCATCCGCATCAATCATCAAATTACGGCTGATCCCGTACGATTGATTGGTGCCCAATCCGAACAAGTCGGAGTGGTGTCTCTAGCAGAAGCCCGGCGACATGCCGAAAATGCTTCACTAGATCTGGTAGAAGTTGCGCCTACTGCCTCTCCGCCAGTCGTGCGCGTCATCGACTGGGGTAAATATCGTTACGAGCAGGACAAGCACCTGCAGCAAAGTAGACGCAATCAGAAGCAATTCGACATCAAGCAAGTCCGTCTTGGACTCAAGACGGATACACATGATCGAGAAGTTAAGCTAAAAGCAGCTCGTAAGTTCCTGGATCAGGGGCATAAGGTACGAATTAACCTCCGTTTCCGGGGGCGCGAAATCACCCACCCCGATCTAGGACGAGCTGTGCTCGAGAAGTTCTGCGCGCCATTGGCCGAAGAAACAACTACCGAGCAACCTATCACGTTAAGCGGCCGCGAATTGTCCGTAGTATTAGCAAGGAAAAAAGATGCCAAAGGTAAAAACTCGTAAAACCGCTGCCAAGCGATTCAAGGTTACCGGAAAAGGAACCTTGCTTCGACGTAAAGCCACACGAGCTCATAAGTTAGAAGGTAAATCGGGTGCCCGCAAGCGTGCATACGCTCAAGAGCACACAGTTGACGCGACAAATGTCAAAGCTGTTAAACGTATGTTAGGAGTGAAATAATGCGCGTTAAACGTTCCGTCACTGCTCGCCGCCGTCACAAGAAGATCTTAAAAATGACGAAAGGCATGGGTCATACCCGTCAGGCTTCTTATCGCAAGGCTCACGAAGCTGTTCTGAAGGCCCTGAGCTACTCATACCGAGATCGTCGCACGAAGAAGCGAGATTTCCGTTCACTCTGGATTGCTCGCATCAATGCAGCAGCTCGTGAAAACGGTACAACCTACTCCCAGTTAATCGCCGGCCTATCGAAAGCCAACATTAAGCTCGACCGTAAAATGCTAGCTGAAATCGCTGTACGTGAACCAAAGGCCTTCACGGCGATCGTTACCAAGGCAAAGTAAGCCTCGCCCCAACCACAAAAAAGCCGCCCATATAGCAAGGCGGCTTTTTTGTGGTTACGAGAAGCTCAGACAGACTTGAGAGCTTGTATTGGACGCTTGCGAGCCGCCTTGATAGCCGGAGCCACTCCAAACACCACACCGACGACCACTGAAACACCAACCGCCAATAAAATCGTCTGAACATTCAGGATCGGCGTGATTCCTGTCAGCCGCTTAGCTATCAACCCGCCTAAATAGGCAATCCCAAGCCCAAGTAGTCCTCCAAAACAGCTCAAGATGACTGCCTCACTCAAGAATTGCCCCATAATATTCCCAAAAGTGGCGCCAATTGCTTTTCGAATACCAATCTCACGAGTTCGCTCAGAAACCGAAACGAGCATGATATTCATGATGCCAATGCCGCCGACAACCAATGAAATTGATGCGATTGCCACAACAAAAGTAGTTAGCAGTGAGAAAATTGAATCAAAGATCTTTAATGAGTCTTCCTGTGTCAGTACCGTGAAATCGGTTTCCCCACCATGTGATTCTTTGAGTATACGCTTCATTTCTTCAACGGTAGCTTTGACATCAGCCCCCGGCGCGACTTTTGTAACGATTCGAAAAATATTGACTGTACCACCATTTATATCTTTGCCAACCTCATAAGGAATGTAGGTAATATTGCTACCTGGGCCAACATTCAGGCCACCCTCTGGCTTCTTAATCACACCAGTTACCTGCAACGACTTGCCACGCACCGTCAATTCACGACCAACCGCCTGCGAAGTACCGTAGAGCTGCACTGCTACTTCTTCCGGAATCACTGCCCCAGTCTTCTGGGCTGGCGAGAAGAAGCTACCTTGTACGAAGACTAAGTTAATAGCATTTGCGTATTCAGGAGTCGTGGCAAGTACAAAGCTATTTTTTGTACCTCGAGATTGACCACTTGCTGGCAGCCCTGAGATCAGCATCATGGGTGCTACAGCCGCAACATCATCAATCTGACTGATCTTCTCAACATCTTGCTGCGTCAATGTCGAGCTGCCAAGACTGGCTGTTAAGTTTGCACTCGGGTTCGACTGCTCCCCACCACCTTCCGCCTCTTCGCCAGATCCTGGGTTAACCTGCACAATATTCGTACCCAAGTCACTTACCTGGTTCGCAACCGACTGCTTCACCCCATCACCAATCGAAATAATCAGCGCCACCGAGCTCACGCCAATAATAATTCCTAGCATCGTTAAAAATGACCGTAGTTTAGCGCTATAAATGCTGCGCATAGCGTTTCTGATGTTTTCGAAGATCACTTTAGCTTCCCTTTGCCCTGGGTGACTTCACCATCGATAACTTTGACGACACGATTGGCATAATCGGCTAACTCGGGGTTATGGGTTACGATCACGAGCGTCACCCCCTTTTTCTTATTGAGATCACTCAGCACCTCAAGAATTTCCTTGCTAGTCTTTGTGTCGAGGTTGCCAGTCGGCTCGTCGGCAAGGATTAAAGAAGGATTGTTCACCAGAGCCCGAGCAATGGCCGCACGCTGAACCTGTCCCCCTGATAGCTGTTGCGGCTTGTTCTTCAGTTTATCCGCCAAGCCCACCTCAGCTAGAGCTTTTTTCGCCCTGTCACGTCGCTCCGACCGCTTTACTCCTTGGTAAATCATTGGTAATTCAACATTTTGCAAAATTGAAAATCGAGGCAGTAGATTGAACTGCTGAAAAATAAAGCCTATCTTGTCACGTCGCAAAGCAGCCAACTGCTTATCATTCAACGTTGTAATATCTACACCATCTAGTGAATATTCTCCACCCGTCGGTCGATCCAGCAAGCCCAACAGATTCATCAAAGTTGACTTACCCGACCCGGAGGGCCCCATAATAACCACCGAGTCACCATCCTCAATAGTCAGATCGATTGCCTTGAGGGCATCTAAAACTCCCGCTTCGTCATCATAGCGCTTGCTAACTCCAGCCATATGGATGACTGGATGCAGGCTCATGTTTGTCTTACTGGCGCTTGAACTCATAGGGAAACTGCTTATCGCTTACTTGAAACCCAGTATACCTGAGCTGGCGCCCATTCGCGAGAACTTCTGCACTCTCTTTTGGTTGAGCGATGTAGCCTTCTGGACCCTCAATCGTCAAGCTATACTCTTGGCCAAACCAACCAAACTGAGCCAAGAGAGTTTCCACGCCAGTAATGGATTGCCCAAGCTCTTGCTGCTTCCCGATAGCAAATTCTGCTGTCACCTGGGTAGTAGCAAGGGGTTTCGTCAGTATATCGCGCCCAAATAACGTCACTGGGGTGGTGGAAACCTGCTGGAATCCACTTGCTGGATCAACCAGCTGCGAACCGGCCGGTAACGCTACCTGCAGCCAACTCAAATCATCGCCGATCAGCTGATATGGCTTCCCATCTCGAGGATCAATGTAGGGCGGTGTCGCTTCTTTCGTATGATGACGTACCACTGAGAGCTGAAGCCGACGCGTGCCGTCATTGGCAATCCGTATGAATGCGCTAGTTTTTTGCACAACTGCCTGCGAACTCTTGTTGGCGATATGATTTGCAGCCGTGATTTGCATACTACCAGGTGAACCAATCTCAACTGGTGGCTGTTGCCAGCGGGCTAAACGCTTCATGAGTGCGTCATCCGGCGAGTATATGTAGGCTTGCCGTGTAGACATCAGCTGAAACATATCAGCGTACAACCGTGAGACCTGATCAGCGCTCAAGTCAGGAAGCTTTCCTATCAGCCGATTGGCTAAAACCCCCAAAATTGTCTTCGGATCTTTGCCCGAAGTCTTGTCAGAACCAGTTTCGATCTCCTGTTGAAGCGTAGTTAAAACGTTGTTAGCCGTGATAGTTATTCCATACTCAGGAATCTCTATGCCGCCAGTATATGTCAGTAGTAGCTGGAGTACCTTTGGTGTAATAATTACTACATTATCAGCGTAGACACCAGCTTCGCGAGCAAAAAGGTCGCGAAATTGGCGCGCATTTACAGCTGAGTCTCCATCAAGTAAGCTATCTCGCGCCAAAATATTGGTCGATAAATTTTGGAAGTATGGTGGTGCAGCTTGAAAAGCCGCTTTCTCCTCCAGGCGATGGTCATAAAAGTAAATACTGCGAATCGAATCGAGAGAAAGCTTGCCGTTCTTTCCGTGTAATACACCTACACTACCGACGAAACCGCCGCCTGTCCGCTGCTCGGCGTGATTCGCAAACACCAGTAGCGTCTGTGAGCTATAGCCTTTTGCGCCAAAACTATCCAGAATTTGGCGCGATAGCTCAATATTCCCAATCACCTCGTGTCTGACTGATTGAAGTCGCTGCAATAAGGGCTGACTAAGAATGACATAGGCAGCAAAAACCACCACTGCTATGCAGCCCGACAGCATCCAGGTGGAGCGACGCCTCATCACGTCCGCTGCTTGAGAGCATGATCGATAGAAGACCGAAGCTCAGTTATAAATCTTTCTCGTCGAAACTTATCAGCTTGGGCCGCCAGTGTTTTCGCCGCATAATCACTCCGCTGATAGCGATGGAAGGCCTTCGCAAAAGCCGTAGCGGTCTGCCGATCGACCAGTATGCCGGTTTCGCCATCAATAATTGTTTCTGCGACGCCACCTCGCGCGTATCCAATGACCGGCACACCAGCCGCCATAGACTCGACCGGAGTAATACCAAAATCCTCTTCTCCAGGAAATACAAACGCCTCAGCGTGCTGCATATGCGCCACTACCGAACGATCATCAAGAGACCCCACGAAAATTACTTTGTCATCTGCGAGTTTTTTCAGCTCAGGCAATTGCCCGCCACTACCAATAACGACGAGCGGGGTGCCAGACATAACCGCTGCCTCGATGGCAATATCAACGCGCTTGTAGGGAATCAACCTTGATACCACTAAGAAATATTTCTCGGGAAGACCGCTTGGTCGCGGCTGAGGCTGCTGAAACTTGTGAGTCTCTACGTTTGGATACAGCACCTGAGCCTTTCGCTGGTAATACTTTTCGATACGATCGACTACCGTCTGGGAATTACCGAATACGATATCGGCTCGCTGGGCGGCAGCAAAGTCCCAGCGTCGATTAGCCTCGATGGTCCTTTCGAGCTGCCAACGGACCAATGGGTCGAGCACCCCAAACCCTGGGCTCTTGAGATATTCATCATAATGGCTCCAATAGTAGCGAGTCGGGGTATTAATATATGACGCATGAAGAGTACTCTCCGAAGTGATAATCCCCTTCGCTTCGGCAGTGCTTGAAGTAATTACTACATCGTATTGAGAAAAATCAAAAGCTTCAAAGGCATAACGACGTAGTATCGGGAATAGTTGGTGCTTCCGTTTTGCTAGCGGAACATGCTGCAAAAAAGACGTTCTTACCTGGTGCTTACGAAATAAATCCAACTTTCGATCATCATACACGCTCGTATATAAATCTGCCTCCGGATAGGCCTCAAGCATAGCTTCCACTACTCGCTCAGCACCCCCCAGATTCGTCAGCCAATCGTGAACAATGGCGACTCGCATATCAGTAGCCTTTACGGAACAATATTACACCCACCGTTCGCCAGAGAATGCGCAAATCAAGCGTCGCTCGCCAATTCTCAACGTAATACACATCTAACTTAACCCGATCACTGTAGCCGATATCATTCCGACCTGAAACCTGCCAGAGTCCAGTGATACCAGGCTTGATCAGCAAGAATGTCGGCGCGTTATCACCATAGCGCTCTAATTCTTTTGCAGTCACCGGTCGTGGACCAATGATACTCAGTTCACCCCGCAAGACATTGATCAGTTGCGGCAACTCATCGAGGCTAGTCTTGCGTAAAAAGCGACCAACCGGCGTAACTCGAGGATCATTCTTGAGCTTTTGCTCCTTCTTAAATTCGGCCGCGAGTTTTGCATCACCTAGCTGCTTTAATACCTCTTCATCTGATTTGCCGCTAAAGCCAGAGCCTGTTGAATACTGCATATACATTGAACGAAACTTCCAAACTTGGATTTTCTTACCATGCCGCCCAATTCGCTCATGCCTATAGAAGACTCGCCCACCATCAGTGAGCTTAATAATCAGGGCCAGCAGCGCAAAGACTGGGCTCAGCAACAGCAGACCACTACCCGCCATAATATAGTCGAGTAATGTCTTATATATTCGCCACCAGCCATCAAGTGGCGTACGGATAACCTCAAGTACCGGATAATCAGCAAACAAAGAAGCCTGTGTCCGTGTCTGATAGATACCCGACAAGCTCGGTATGTATTTGTACGCGATATGATGGCGATGGGCAAATTGAATATAATCGAGCTGCTCATCCTCAGAGCTATGGCTATCTGCTACAAACAACTCATCAATATGCTTGCGATTCACCAGGCGCTTTAAGCGAGCGAGAGCAGTTTTACCACTCGCCACCGTAGCCACGAGATGATAGCCTGGTTGCCGCTGGATAGAGTAGGTAATATCGTCAGCAACACCACCTTCACCAACCACCGCTACTTGTCGAACGCCAATTTTATACCTGAATAACCAACGCTGTAAGCCGTTCAAGATAAAGCGCTCCAGGATCACTGTCAAGCAGGCCAAGACATAGCCATAGATGACCACCGCCTTCGAGGGAAATATCGGTTTTGTTGAGAAAAAGTCAACAATGATAAGAAACATCGTACTCGCTGACGTAGCGATGAAGACCCGCGAGTATTCCCGCCATCGGCTACGGGTCGATTCAAAGCTGTACAGTCCAGCTAGGGCAAAAAGTGCTATCGCAACCGGCAAGAGGAATACTAATGCCGCCAAATACTCGCTTCCTGGTATCTGATATACCGTTGGCTTGAGCGAGTATTCAACTCGGATAATATAGGCTAATACAAAACTCGACAGAAGTGCCAGGGCATCCATCGGGACAAGGATGAGGTTAAATAATAGTTCGCTGCGCTTGCGCATATAGGCTCTATTGTAGCAGTTTCAGGTATGCCGCAGAAGGCACTGAGCCAAGTCAGTAACTTCTGCGGACAAGCAAGCGATAAGCCGAATTCTGTCACTCGCCTGCCTTCCAGACGAGGGGCAATCATCTCTCTGTCTTATCCGAAGATAAAACCGTCGTGATTTACTCACGATCGTGCGACGTATCCTGTAAAAAAGCGAGTACACTCTGGTGCGAGCACCAAGGATCCATAAGCCTTGCAGCAGGTGGGGTTTACCGCCTGGCGTTGTCACCAACGTCAGCTGGGCGCTCTTACCGCCCTCTTTTCACCCTTACCGGTCGAAACCGGCGGTATTGTCTCTGTGGCACTTTCCCTCGGGTTGCCCCGGGTTGCCGTTAGCAACCACCCGTACTCGAGCTGTTCGGACTTTCCTCTCTAGACAAAATCTAGAGCGATTGCCTGCTTGCTTGCTCTATTATTTTACCAGATTTATTAGATTTGTCTACTGAGCGTCTAAGCAGTCATTTACTGCTGAGTCGGCTAAGACATTATCAGCCCTCATCACGTGGGTGAAAGTGACGTCGAGACCTTCAAGCAGCCCTTGAATGCGATTGAAGGCAGCCTTCATCTCCGGATGCTTCACCTTGTATTGACCATTCAGCTGCCGTACTACCAGCTGACTATCGAGGAAAAAATCAGCCTTGTGAATCCCTTGCTCGTGCATAGCGGCAAGCCCGAGCTCAACCGCTCGATATTCAGCCTGATTGTTCGTTGCGACGCCCATGTACTCAGCGAAGGTCTGGGTTACCCTACCATCTTCATCGACAAACACGACCGCCGCCGCCGCCGGCCCTGGATTACCACGGGATCCACCATCGCCGTGAATACGTAAGCGCCCGCTCATCGTTTGAAATACCATATCAGCAATACAGCACTAGCAAAGACCAAACGATAGACTAAAAATACTTTCAAGCTATGCTTTTGGACGTATCCAAGGAGCCACTTAATAACGACGTAACCCAGAATGCCGGACACTAGAACGCCAATAATGAGCTGCCACATTTCAGCATTGGTCGGTTGCGCTTCCAGTATCGATGTAGCCTTATAGAGTCCAGCCCCCAGAGCAATCGGTGTACCAATTAAGAAGCTAAATCGCGTGGCGGCTTCTCGCTTATAGCCAATTGCCAGCCCGGTAATAATGGTAATCCCCGAGCGAGAGGTACCAGGGATAAAAGCTAAGGCTTGAGCCAAGCCGATGGTTAAGGCCTGCTTCCATGACATATCGTCTAGATCACGCTTGAGTTTGGCCGTCGAGTCGATATACCAGAAGATAGCCGTCGTAAGTATCATGCCGACCGCCGAAATCAAGATCGCCAAGCTTCCATTATGAAAGGTCTGTTCGATAAACTTCTCAGCGAAGAATCCAATGGTGGCACCGGGTAGCGAAGCAACCAGGATAAGCCATAAAAAGCGATCCCGCTTGATGATCATTTGATAAAAATCCTTCCAGAAGAAGGCTAGTAATGCGACCGACGTACCAATATGGAGAGCAGCATCGAAGGCCAGCCCCATAGTCTGAGCGTTAAATACCCAAGGCACGATCAGAAGATGGGCACTCGATGAAATTGGTAAAAATTCCGTAATCGCTTGCACAACCCCAAGAATAACTGCCCAAATCATACTATCGGGTTTTCCCTCAACGCGGCCCGAATCTTATCAGCTTCGGCTGCGACCTCTTCCATTGGTGGGTGTTTGGCGGCTGCCGGGTTCATATCGCTCTCAGCGTATAGCGGATAAATGTGAATATGAGTGTGATCCACCTCCATGCCGGCTACCGCCAGCGCAACTTTTGGACAACCATACAATCGTTTTTCAATCTGAGCTAACTGCTTCGCCACACTCATGACGTGCTGGAAAAGTGCATCGGGTAGTTCTTCAAAATCAGCAATTTCTTCAACCGGAATAACCAGGCAATGACCTGGATTATGCGGTGCTATCGTCATCATTGCGAAGACCTGTTCACCCCGATAGATGATTTCGCCTGGCATATCACCTTCGCGAATTTGTGTAAATATACTCTTCGACATCGCCCTTCATTGTACAACAAAAGCTGAACTACATTTCCAGAAGATTAGATACTAAATCGCGCGACCACTGGATAATGATCCGTTGCTACAGTTGTAATAGTTTCACTATCTCTCAGCTCAAGACCTAGATAAATAATATGGTCTAGCCGTCTGCCATTTGGCGTAGTAATATCATTCTGCAAAATTTCTTGAGTATCCCCACTAATAGTTGCGGGCAGAATGTCCTGAAGTTGCTGAGTATCAAGATTAAAGTCTCCCTGGATAAGAAGTTGCTCTGCCTCGGATCTAAGTTTATTCTGCACATCAAGCAATACCTCTTCGGCTCCACCGGTGAAAGGGTCGACGTTGAACCTCCCGAATGGAATCAGGTGCAGAGTCTTAACAGTCAGTTTTGCACCCTCAACATCAAGCTGACAGCTCGTCACTCCCTTATCATGAGAGCTGGCCTTCCTGCCATCCTCCCAGATAACTTCATAATGCGGGTTCCAGAATAGCTGAAAGTCGTGCTGCGAAATCGGGTATCGAGAGATGATGCATTGGCCAAGCTTCTGCCCAGCCTCAATGTGCGAATCAGCATAAAAATCACTCACGGAATAAGGTAATCCGACGGCTTGTGTGATTATCTTAGCCTGATTTTCATGCCCGCTAGCATGAATCTCCTGCAGAGTAATGATATCTGGTTGCAGTTTCTTCAATAAAGCCACAATCTCCTCGAGGCCATCAACGTCATAGCGCACATCCGTGGCATGACCGTCGGAAGGCTTACTGACTTTACCGCCCCCAATATTCCATTGCACCGATTTGATAGTCCTATCCATTCGGATTCCCTCGGTTCATTATTAATTCATACTTGCAAACCTATCTGGTCGGGGTGACAGGACTTGAACCTGCGACCTCTCGGCCCCCAGCCGAACGCGCTACCAACTGCGCCACACCCCGATATTGGAGATTGTAACACTCATTGACAGTCTCGCGCACATACATAATACTAATGCTTAAGCATGAAGCCCCGGCAAACCGTTACGAAATCTCACGCCCTCCTGGAGCGTATCGCCAAGCGCGACGTCATTTCTGAAGAGCAGATCTTATCAGATCAAGCCCTCCTTGAGCTCTTCAGCTGGCACACCAAGCGCGCCCCCCGAGCACGCATCAAAGACACCCTAGCCGTCCTAGTCCGCCAAGGAACTATCTCACAAGGCACTATCGATGGTCAGCGCCTGTATAAGATCACCTCCAAGGGCCGTGCTGGGCTCAATGTAGTTGCTGTTCGTGCCCAAAACCCAGTCACCCCGACTACCTGGAACGGACGCTGGTTTTTTGTTACGTACCAGATACCAGAGACCCATAAATCGGCTCGCAATCAACTTCTTATCGAGTTAAAACGCATCGGTTTTCTCCGCTACGGGCCCGCCCTCTGGGTGTACCCTTACGACATTAGCACCTCAGTAAAAAAAATCGCCCACCATCTGGCGGTCGAAAAGTATGTTGACGTCCTGCGGGCAGACTCGATAGGCCAACTTGCCAGCTGGAAACGTCGTTTTAAGCTGTAGCGCCTACCAGAACTAAAAAACCTCCCCAGACGCCGGCGAACGACATATCTTCCCTGGCAACAAATCCAGGTGGGTGCTCGCAGCATCACCGAATACACATTCGAATGAGCAATCTAGAGCTCCCGTTTCTCATCTTAAGCAGAAAAGATATCAAGTTCTGCCGCGCGCCCGCGGAAGATACCCCTATTTTACCAGCTTTGTGAGCTATTTACCGAGTAAAAACAGGGCAATCGCGTTTGTCACGCGTCCCAGGTAGGGCGAGATGAACGGAAAAATCACAATAAAAATTACCAGGATGGCGATTGGCCCCATCTGCTCAAAACGCTCCATCGCCTCTCGGACTTTTTGTGGCACAAAAGCATAGACCACCCGAGAGCCATCAAGCGGTGGGATCGGAATGAGATTAAAGAGACCGAGTGCGATATTGATGGTAATCATCGAAATCAAGAGATAATTTCCAGCCACACCTAAACCTGGCACGAGTCGTACAATTATAGCAACGATGG
>JAXLZV010000008.1:0-13699 GCA_046350755.1 Candidatus Saccharimonadota bacterium
GGTACGCAAAGCATGACTAATATCTTTCGTAATATGATTACTGCCGATCGGCAGGATACTCGTGAAGCTCACCTTGCCATCCTCAAATACCGCGATGCCAGTCGTTTCTGATCCGATATCGACCAGAGCGACACCAAGTTCTTTCTGACGCTTGGTCAATACCGCTCGCGCCGAAGCGAGCGGGGTGATGACATGACTATTGGCAATAATTCCAGCGCGATGCACTGCATCATCAAGGTTTTTCATGGCTGGGATCGAGGCGGTGATGATATGAGTATCGATTTCTAGCCGAACACCATTCATGCCGAAGGGATCAGCAATATTTCCCTGGCCATCAACAATATATGAACGTGGGATGACACGTAATATCTCTCGGTTTGATTCAAGCGAAAGAGCGGCTGCAGCTTCTTCAGCGCGCACCATATCTTCGCGACTTATCTGTTTATCAGCTCGACTGACCGCGATAACCCCGCGCGAATTCAGACTTTGAATGTGGCTGCCATCAACCGATATAGTTGCCCGCTCGATGACCGTACCACTCATCCGCTCTGCCTCCTCGAGAGCCGCGGTTATAGCACTCACAGTATCCTCCAGGTCTACCACGACACCACGCCGTAACCCGTTGGTTTGCGCAAAGCCTAAACCAATCACAGAAACATTTGGGCTATCATCCTGGGCAACACCAACTACACACGCCACTTTGGTCGTGCTGATATCTAACCCGATAAATGTTGTATCTTGTTTTGAGGCCATAATCATATCTCTCATATTTGGATACAAAAATTGTATACCATGCTAACTCAACAGCGCAAATATTGTGTACAAGTTATTAATGAGCACTTTTTTTATTCGATTGAAGTGAGTATTTCGGCACCGTCATCTGTAATAAGCACCGTATGCTCGAATTGGACAGCCTGTGATCCGTCCTTTGTCATCCATGTCCAGCCATTATCGGCCAGATACATTTCGTGGCTACCAAGCGCAACATTCGGCTCAAGCGCAATCGTCATACCAGCCTTCAGTGCCTCACCCGTTCCTCGCAAGCCGTAATTCATAATAGTAGGTTCTTCATGGACTTGATGCCCAACACCATGTCCGCACAGTTCATACACCAGCTTCAAATTATACCTTTCACAAACATCTTCAACGGCTTGCCCAATATCTCCCAATCGCACACCATCTTTGACCTCGGCAATTGCTGCATCTAATGCCTGCTTGGTGCCCGTCAGTAGTCGTTGCTGATCGGCAGTTGGCTTCCCAAGGACAAATCCAAACCCGGCATCAGTAATCATGCCATGATACGTGACCCCGAAGTCGAGATGCACCAAATCACCATCCTCCAGCACTCGGTCATCAGGGATGCCATGAGCAATCTCATTATTGATCGAGATACAAATTGAGGCCGGAAAGCCGTTGTAATTGAGAAAGGCAGCAATCGCCTTATGTTGATTTAAGAGTCGAGCAGCTTCTCGATCGATATCGGCGGTCGTGATGCCAACCTTTGTAAAAACTTTCAGCTCAGCCAAAATTGTCGCCAATATCCGTCCACTCTCGCGCATATCAACGATCTCTTGAGCGGTTTTTATCTGTGTCCTCATGATTGCAGAGCCTTAACGAGTCGAGCATGGACTTCTTCAACCGTCCCACGGGCATCGATGGTAACCGGCGTTAATACATCGCCCAAGAGCGAGATAGCACGCTGAACATCTTGCTCATACACATCTAGGCGCTTACGGATGGCAGCCTCCGTGTCGTCAGCTCGTCCTCGCTTGGCTAGTCGCCGAAAAACCTCATCATCAGAGATATCGAGAATAATAAGATCGATTTTCTCGGGTGGATTTTTTTCCAAATGCGCCTTCAACCATGTTGCTTGGGCTTCATCGCGCGGAAAACCATCAAATATCACGCGCTGCTTACCATAGCGTTGAAGAATGTCTTCGATCAGCCCGAAGATCAGCTGAGGGTCAACGAGATGACCGGCATTCATGGTAGCTGCCAGTTCGGGATCGCCCTTGGCTGCTTCACGTAGTAGTTCGCCAGGACTAACCGATACGTAATCATCCTGCTTGGTGAGCAAAGCCGCTTGCGTGCCCTTGCCAGCCCCGGGTTTACCCGCCAATATAATCATTTACTGTAATAACTCCACAAGTGCCGGCAAGAATACGCAGGCCGCCACGATCACGGCCGCGATGGCGGTCACCAAGACACCTCCGGCCATCATATCCTTGACGACTTTTACAACTTGGTTATTTTCTTTCGCCAAAGTATCGAGCGTACGCTCCACTGCTGTATTCACCACCTCTGCAAAGAAGACTAGGGCGATCATGGCAATAATCAGCGCGAACTCATACCAGCTAATCTGTAGAATAATTGACGTCGCCAACGCGAGAACCGCTGCAACGACATGGATGCGAGCATTACGCTCGCGGCTAATAACCATCTTGAGACCCCGAAAGGCATAACGAAAACTTGTTAGTCCAACCATAATGAAACCGTCTGGTATCCTCCTTGCTCCATGATAGCATGTGTATCGACTTCAAAACGACGTCGGCTTTTAGAGTCAGCGTGATCATGGCCAGCTAGATGCATCAGCCCGTGCACGAACAGCGTGGCATACTCATTCTCTAAATCAAGATCGTGGTCGCGAGCAAAAGCTTCAGCAACTGCCGGACAGATTGCAATCTCGCCAATCACTTGCTGGCCTTGCTCGTCGACAAGGGGAGGATTATAGCGAAAGCTCAGCACATCAGTCGCTTCTGTTTTATCAGTATGCTGTCGTGCCAGCGTTTCCATCTCTACGGGATCAAGAAAACTAACCACGACATTACCTTTGGCGTCATCGACGAGCTTGGACCAGATTGCGAACAACCTTCGCCAACCCTCTGGCTGCACCTGGTCCGGCGCATTATCAGGCAATATCACCGCGAGCATAGCTTACTTGGCGAGTTCTTCGCGGGTTATCTGAGCTAGCCGAGCACCGTCGACTGCACCATTAAACCGCTCACGGACAGCACCAATGACCTGCCCCATCTGGGCTGCATCACCAGACTGAGCAACGGCTTCTTGAACGGCCTCACGAAGCGCTTCTTCAGATACTTGTTCAGGTAAATAGCCTTCAATAATTTCTAACTCAGCTTGCTCTTTTTTCGCCAGATCTTCGCGGCCAGCGTCGGTGTATTGAGTAATTGAATCCTGGCGCTTTTTGGCTTCTTTTTGTAAAACCTGCAACATCTGCTGCGGCGACAGATCTTCGCGCACCTCAATCTGATAGTTCTTAAGGGCAGACTTTAAGAGGCGCAGGACTTGCACCTTCAATTCGTCACGCGCCCGCATGGCCGTAGCGAGGTCAGCTTCGAGGCTTTTCTCGATGTCCATAGGGCCCTCCTAAGTTAACCGCGGATAGCAAAAATTTCGCGCATCTTCTGCTCTTTTCGCAGACGTTTACGCGTAGCAATCTCTCGCTCAGCTCGCTTTGTCAGCGGCTTCTCGAAAAACTTCTTACGACGAGCCGAAGTCAGGACACCCGATTGGGAGACCTTCTTATTAAAACGGCGAATCAAGCTTTCCAGCGACTCTTCTTCTTTTCGTTCGACTTGCAACATAGACCACAGCATAATATCAGATCCGCTACCAGATTGCAAGATCCTGCGACAGTGCCTATTACGTAGTGCCAGCCGCCTGAACCATGTGTTCAACCTGATTAATCCCGGGCAAACGACGAAGGGCAGCAACCAGAGCCGGCAAGCGATCCATACGAACTAGTGACAAGTCGATATCAAACTGCACTTCATCCCCTTTCACCGTCTCCTTCACACTACGCGCCCGGGCATCAAAGCCGTGTAAGTGATGAGAAATACCTTTTAAGATGGCAGCAGTTTGTGCGGCCTGACCATAAATGCGCAGTTTATCCGAAGAATCAAAGTACCAATAAGCTGGTACGCAGCGCTCCCGTTGATCATCAAGCTGCGAACAGGCTTTAGTATGAATCCGAAATACACCTAAACGACTCACGAAGCCAACAATCTCTTCAGGATACTGTGGACTACAACAGCCCGCACGCGAGATATGTTCTCTTTCAATCCCCGGAATAAGAGCAACTGGTCGGGCTCGACGACGACGCTTCATAAATTCCGGGAACATCAAGCTAGAAGGACGTTTAACTACCTTATCGAACATCAGTTCTCGAGCCACATCCTGAGGGCGCAATGAGCCATCGCTCAAGCTAACAAACAGTGCTTGTTCGTTCTCAACACCAATTCGCTGAAGAATCTGCGCCCGCTGCATCGGCTTGAGCTGACCCCAGCCTGGTCGCTTCACTGAAACCAGATACTCATCAAGCTGCTGACGGCCTTTCCGCTCTTCACTCGACTGATCCTGCACACGAAACCACGCCTTTATACGAGAGCGAGCCTTTGTCGACACTACAAAACCCAGCCAATCCCGGTTCGGTCGTGGCTCCTTGCTGAAAGCAAAGATCTCGACAATATCGCGATTCTCCAATCGGTAATCCAGTGGCACTATTTGGTCGTTTACCTTTGCACCGCGACACGATAAGCCAAGCTGGGTGTGAACCTGAAAGGCAAAATCAACCGGGGTCGAGCCTTCAGGAAGGTCATATAAATCACCTTTTGGCGAGAAAACGAATATGCGAGTTTTGAAAAGGTCGAGCCGAAAGCTCTCCTTAAGCTCGTCAATATTTGCGATTTGTTCTTGCCAATCAAGTAAATTTTGTACCCATTCAAATTTCTTTGGAAGCTGCTGAGCTGAAGTATTTTTGTGTGCGCTCAGTCCCTTCTGCTCATCATAATAAAAATGCGCCGCCAAGCCCCGCTCGGCAAACTCATGCATCGCCTGAGAACGAATTTGAACCTCAAATATGTGCTTACGTCCCAGAACGGTTGTATGAATTGACTGATACCCATTAGGCTTCGGAACGGCAATATAATCTTTTATATAATGTGGCAGCGGCTTATACAGAGCGTGAACAATGCCAAGAGCTTTATAGCAAGACTCGGTATCGGGCGTAATGATACGTAGGGCTACCAGGTCACGGATCTTTGTAAAATCGTGATCATATTTTTCTAGTTTGCGATACAAACTATAGGTATGTTTAATACGATGTTCTATCTGGGCTTGGATGCCTGCTGCCCCTAATTCTGCCTCAAGCTTCGGAATCACGAGATCTAATAAGGCCTTGCCTTCCTTAATATAAGGTTGCGCCTGACGCATCAACTCGTTGTACGCCGAGCGATCGACTACCGCAAAAGATAAATCTTCCAATTCAGCCTTCACGTCCCCCATACCTAAGCGATCGGCCAGCGGCGCAAAAATGTCGAGCGTTTCTCGCGCAATGCGTAATTGCTTTGTCTCAGATAAATGGCGAATTGTCCGCATATTATGCAAGCGATCTGCCAACTTGACTAAAATCACCCGAATATCCTGACTCATCGCTAGCAGTAATTTACGAATATTTTCGACCGAGCGAGTTTGCATCGCCTGCGCTCCTGGTCCATAGAGCATACCAATCTTTGAGACTCCATCTACTAAATCTGCAATCTCTTCACCAAATCGCTCCGACAGTTCCTCCTTCGTCACCGCAGTATCCTCAATAACATCGTGAAGCACTCCGGCTTGAATGCTACCGATATCAGCCCGCCAGCCCTCAAGAATAACGGCCACTGCCATCGGATGGGTAATATAGGCCTCACCACTCTTGCGCTTTTGGGTATGATGAGCCTGACGAGCAAACTCATAGGCTGCTGCCACCTTCTGCTTATCATCGGCGCCAAGGTGCGTCATCCCCTCAATAAACTTAGGCAAACTCATGCTTGTGCCTTCCGAACGTGTAAGATTTGTCCCTCAACCCGTTTCATTCCATTCCATTCTGAGCCTTGCAACACCAATATTGCCTCGACATCTAGGCCTGGCTCTAACCATGCCCACTGTCGCTTGGCTTGAAAGGCGATACAACGGAGTGGCTGGCCATCGACCGTAAATTGCATCTGTGCATGATCCTGATCAGCACCGACCCAACGCACATCGCCCAACTCACCTTTAAAAAAGAAACGTATCTCAGGATTGGCTTGACCAGTTGGCTCGAGGAGGGCGAGCTGATCAAGTCCCGCTTGACTAACATATTCACCCAGCAGCCATGCATCGGCGGAAATTTCACGCACTAACGTCGCCCGCTGCTCGTCGCTATCGCAGAATGCAATCAAGGCCTGCCGCAGCTTAGCTATATTACCAACCGAAAGTGTTATACCGGCCGCTGCATCGTGCCCCCGAAACGCTCAAAAAGCTCGGTCGAATCCCGCAAGGCAGTAATTAATGAAAAGCGTCCGAAACTTCGTGCCGATCCCTTGGCTGTCTTGCCCTCGACCTGCAGGATGATTGTCGGCTTACCCTCAGCTTCAGCTACCCGGCTAGCTACCAAGCCGGCCACACCATGCGACCAGTCACTGCTTGACAAAACCAGGATTGGATCTTCGTGATACTCAGCCGCCTGAGCGAGCGCCTCAGTTGTCATGCGTTCGGTGATTGCGCGGCGCGCCATGTTCAGTTCATTGAGCTGCCGAGCAAGCTGGGTGGCCTGCTGGGTATCCTGCGTCATGAGTAGCTCTAAGGCCGTCCGGGCATGCTCAAGCCGACCCGCTGCATTGAGACGGGGCCCAATCTTAAATCCAAAATCACGAGCCGTCAGCCCTGCAACTGTGCAGCCACTGATTTCTGCCAATACCCGCAAACCTGCTCGCCGGGAACGGCGTGCCACCTGCAATCCATAATATGCCAGTATCCGATTTTCGCCGACGAGTGGCACCACATCACAAACCGTACCCAGTGCCACTAGATCTAAGAGCCACTTCTCTTGACCGGCAGGCAATTCTTCCGGAAAAGCTACCTGTAATGCCCGGGCCAAGGTGAAAGCTACTCCAACGCCAGACAACAGCCGCTCCGGATACTGACTTGTCGGACGCAATGGATTCAGTAAGGCGACCGCCGCCGCTGGTTCAGCCGGGCCAAGCGTGTGATGATCCGTCACGATTACATGCAGCCCTACCTGTGCCGCCTCGGCCACTGCTTCCACCGCCGTAATCCCACAATCAACCGTCACGACAGTGTCGACTCCCTGTTTTTTTAGATCAACCAAGGCGGCGGCGTGCAAGCCGTAACCCTCAATGAACCGATCAGGAATGTAAGTCATGTATGCAATGCCTAGCCGATCAAAGACATCGGCTAACAAAGCAGTTGCAGTCAGTCCATCAATATCATAGTCACCATAAATAGCGATCTTTCCCTGTCGATCGCGAACCTGGCGAATATGATCAACTGCCGCCTCAACACCGTCGAGAGTCTTGGGGTCCCCCAGTTGGGAGTAGTTTGGCTTGAGGAATACCTCTGGTTTCTGACCTGCTTGCCTAAGAGTAACAAAAAAAGCCGCCAATTCCCCAACCGGGACATCCTGGCGAGCTGGGATCTTCCAAGCTACTGACGTATTTTCCTCCACCTTAGGTGGTATTATACCTCGCTAGCGTACGAAATAGGAGTGGCTAGCGCGGGAACGGAAGCCCATTGGAGTTTCCGACTGATAACTGCGGCTGTGGCCGATATCTGACTGACGACCGCCCGAATCTTCGATAAGTTCGTAACGACGTAAATCTTGCATAATTTGTTTGATCGTTTTGCGTATTTTTCGAGTCATTTTACTTTGTCTTTCTGGTTGTTTTGAGGACCATACCCTGTAATTCTTTATATAAAAGAAAGTCTTGATTTACCCAATATAATTTCGTGTTGCCTTGTTTGGCGCTATATACATACTTAATGCGATGTAGCCGCTCGAGTTCGCGCGCAACATTACCCGGATCTTCGCGTACCAGCTTGGCAAGCCCACGAACGTGGACGCGATAATCCGGGTATTTGGAGAAAACCGTAATAATTTTACGTCGAGTTTTTGATGTTATGAAATATTGCAGCATTGTTTTTTCTACGTTAATTCTTGTTTATTTATCTTTTTTATTTTTTATTATTCAGTATTTGTATATAGTTTAGACAACAACAGTATTTTTTACAATAGCCTACTCGTTAGTTATTTTGTTACAATAGAACGCAATAGGATAACGCTTACGTATGCAACCACCCTGTCCAAACTGTGACACCCCACTTGCCGGCTCAACCATCGGCTACCTTTGCACCAATTGTGGCAAAGCCTACCGTTATGCTGATCCAGATCCGACAGTGGACCCACATGCCCAACCGCACCATCCAAGTGGCGGCGAGCACACCCACGATTCAACCTATCTAAATGACATCAGCACTGAAGAAGGTAACGACCTACCAGATACAGCCCTCTCCGAAGCCGCTCCGTCAGTACACAAATCAGACTTCTCATCAGCTCAGATAACCAGCCACCGCCGCTCCTCGCAAGTCTATCGGCGGAGCCACCATACTACCGATGATGCCGACCAACCAGCTCCCCCTCATGAACCAAGCTCACTCGATGCAGATTCAGCGCATCCATACCTACCGCCCCTGAGTTCTGAAGCCCCACATGAAAAACCTGAACCACATGACTCGTGGGAGCAGCATGATCACGCCCGACTAACTAGTGCAGAGCTGGCCCACGATGACCTGCAGCAACCCGCACCTGACTATGAAGCCTCGCTCGACGAAGATGACACCAGCTACGGCCCTCACAAGCCAAGTCCTCACATCTTAGATGTAGCCAGCGCAGCCGATACGCCAGCCCCCTACACACCACACTCACCGCTTGATCTTTCGAAACAGCCAGATCACCACTACAAAGAACAGGCCGAACAGCTCGATGCCGTGCCAGAGCTCCTCCCTTCCTTCGTCGACACCCAATCACCGGCTGCCGACCTGGCACCGCCGATGCCTACTGCTTCAACCTCGCCGCAAGCGAGTGGCCCGGTGACTCAATCCGACGCCCTGGCTCGAGCTGATGCCCTGCTAGCTGCCGCCAGTTCGCCGAAGACCGATACGCGATCACGTAGTAATATGTTTCTGATAATTGGTATCGTCGCTATTCTCCTGGTGTTAAGTGGCTTAGCTTTTCTTTTGCTCAAGCCACCAGCCACAACACAGCCGACGAGCTCAGCGACTCCCGTGGTGAGCTCCCCGACGACTACTCCTACTAACACGCAAAGCCTTGCCTCGAAGCGCGACAAACAGCGCAAAGAAGACCTGAATGCAATCAGCGTCGCGCTAGCGGCATACAAAAAATCTACTGGCTCTTACCCGGTCGGCGGCGATATTTCTGCCTTAGCACCACTAACAACCGCTACACCGGCATACATTGCAAAAATTAACCTCGACCCGCTGAGCGACGAAGCCAGTGGGGTAATCGTTAAATATAATTATAACTCTGATGGTAAAACCTACACGCTCACCGCTACGCTTGAGAACAAGTCTGACTCAGATGCTCAAAATGGTCTCTATATCGTCAAGAGTGCATCCACGAACTAAACCGACTACAAGAATAGAGCTGTCTTAACTGACTTTTTTGACTTTGGCCGACTTGGGCTTCTTGGGTGCTTGTGCCTTCTTGGCAGCTCGCTTGAGCTTGTAATTATTCCAAGTCACAAGCAATGGAGCGGCATTAAAGATCGACGAGAAGGTGCCGGAGAATATACCAATCAACAGCGCAAAGACAAAGATACGAATCGTCTCACCACCAAAGATGAGCAGAGCTAGCAGCGTAAAGATAACCGTCAAGCTCGTCGATAGTGAACGCGCTAGGGTTTCAACAATACTATCGTTCACAATCACTTCAAACGGATAATTATAGCGCTTTAAGTTCTCACGTATCCGATCAAAGACAACAATCGTATCGTGGACCGAGAAACCAATAGCCGTGAGCACTGCAGTCACAAACAGCGAATCAATCTCAATATTGAAGAAGTGACCAAGAATTGAGAATATTCCTAACATCACCAAGGTGTCATGTAGTAAGGCGATAACGGCTGCCATCCCGAAGCTCCACGGACTGACGGGAGGCGGCATGTTACGAAAGGCAATTGCCATAAAGACGACGATCGCCACTGAGGCTAAGCCAACGGCCAAAATTGCATTGCGCGTGATGTCACGACTAACTGAAGGTCCGACCGATTCAAAACTCGCCTCGACGGCACCAATAGTCGCTAGCTTGGTCTTGATCTCAGCATTTGTTTCAACCGCTGACTTACCTTCGGCGTCTCGATATCGTGCTATCACAACGCCATCACCAGCTGACGTAATAGTCAAATCACGCACGCCGGCTTGGACAAAAATTGCTTTCACCTCATCTTGATTCTTAGCTTGCTTGACTTCCATAACTTGGCCGCCAGCAAAATCAATGCCAGGTTTTAAGCCCCATACTGCCAAAGCGATGAGGCCCGGCACAATAATGGCGAGAGAAATGCTATACCAAAGTTTACGACGCCCAATAATATTCATGACTTTGCCACCTTCTGAGTATCCCGATCATCGCCCGGTACCGGTAAGCGTACACCGCTATAGTGTTGCGGGTCTTGACCGAGCTTACTACGCACAAACAAATACATAAACGTCCGTGACACCGAAATCGCCGTGATCATAGAGATCACTACTCCAAGCGCCAATGTAACTGCGAAGCCCTTGATAATTGGAGCTCCGAAATTATACAAGATCAAACAAGTAATGAGCGTCGACAGGTTCGAATCACGAATGGAGTTCCAGGCGCGCTTAAAACCGGTGTCGAGCGCCGTCTCGACCGACTTGCCAGCTCGTAATTCTTCTTTCATGCGCTCAAAGATCAAAATATTCGCATCAACCGCCATTCCCACTGAAAGTACAAAGCCAGCGATGCCGGCCAACGTCAAAACGATCGGCCACGGCGCAACGCTAGAGAGTTTAAAGACCGCGATATTGAAAATAACGTAAATAATCAGCGCCATGGAAGCAATCACCCCTGCCCATCGGTAACTCATTATCATAAATATAACGACCGCCAAAATACCGATCACACCCGCAATCATCGAGCGCGCGATCGATTCATCTCCTAGAGTTGCGCCAATCGTACGCTGGCTGGTTAGTTCAACGGGTACCGGTAGCGCACCAGCATTTAAAAGTACGGCTGTCTGATTCGCCGCCTGCACCGACTCAAAGCCAGTCATCTGCCCTTGTCCATTGGTGATCGGCGTCGAAACTGTGCCATTAAACAGCACCTGGTCATCGAGCACAATTGCCAGTCGCGAACCTGCTGTCTGATTGATCTCGGTCGTCAGATCAGCAAACTTCTTCGTCGAATCCCCACCTTTCATCTGAAATGATATGACAGCCTGACCAGATTGTGGATCGATTTGGGCCGAGGCCTTATCGAGGTCTTTACCAGAGAGCTCGGTTGGAACAATCGAACCGTCCTCTTTGACATGGAAAAAACTCAATGTCGCCGTGCGGCCAATCTGATCAGCCGCAGCTTTCGCATCGGTTACTCCAGGCAACTGGACGATAACGCGGTTGCTACCCGACTGTTGCACGACCACTTCACTCGTGCCGGTCGGATTGACGCGTTTTGTAATAACATTCACCACCCCATCGAGGGCCTTTTGCTTCTCGGCTTGTGGCGTATCCTTGAGATCGGCTTCATAAGTCAGGCTCGTGCCTCCAAGCAAATCGAGACCAAGCTTCACTTTTGGTTCAAGGTTTTTAATCCCCAAGGCTCGCAAAACTCGATCTTCGCGCGGCAAAATGATCACGATCGACAAAACAACCGCTATAATAATGAGATACAGACGGCGTCGGACTTTCTTATCCATGGAATTTCTGACCACACATGTTCAAGTTGTAATCATACCCGACAGATTAGATTGAAGCAACTGACGTAAGCGCGCAGCAATGCCAGAAAGGAGGGGGTATCACACAGCGCTTTGCCCTGATAGAGGTTGTGAGCTACGCTCGACTCGACGCACAATGCTTTGATTATCTGATCCCCGATGAGCTCCATCTCGTAGTCGGCAGTTTGGTCGAAATTCCTTTTGGACGCAAAGTCTCACTAGGGGTAGTACGTAAGCTCCACTCCCGGCCAGCTGTCAACAAGAGTCGAATAAAGCCGATTAGCCGTCTCGTGCTACCAACTCCGCTGCCCGACCCGCTGCTCGAGCTAGCCGATTGGCTCAAAACCTACTATGCCTGCTCGAGCCATGCCGTGTGGTCCACCCTCCTACCAAGTGGATTGCAGGCCAAACCCCGCCTCGTACCCTCCGAACAAACCCCGTCAGAAGTCTCGGCTCCAACCATTACTCTCAGCCCCGAGCAGCTCAAGGCAACTGAGTCAATTTGGCAAAGTGGCACACCGAGCCTGCTCGAAGGTGTCACCGGTTCAGGTAAAACCCATATCTATGAGGCGCTCATTCGTCGCACATTGGATGCCGGTCAATCAGTCATCTTCTTATCTCCGGAGATCTTCCTATCAAACCAGCTCCAAGAACGTTTGACTCAATATTTTTCACCCGTCCTCACAGCGACTGATTCACACCTAACAGCTGCTGCCCGACGCAATATCTGGCTAGCCACTCTCAACAGCACCGAACCACGCCTCTATATGGGACCTCGTTCAGCCCTATTCTTGCCAATTCGTAACCTTGGCCTCATTATCATCGATGAAATCCATGACGCCAGCTACAAACAAGAGCAAGCCCCTCGCTATAACGCCCGCGATGTCGCTGCAGAACTTGCCCAACTCCACTCGGCGCGGCTCGTCATGGGTAGCGCCACTCCCGACCTCTTCCTGCACTGGTTAGCTACCCAAAAGCGGATTCAACGGGTCGTCCTCGACGAACGTTATGGTCAAGCGATGCTGCCAAGCGTCAGCTTAGTCGATATGCACGCGGTCAAAGGCGTAGTATCCCCTGAGCTGAAACAAGCCATTCGAGACCGCTTGCAAGCTGGCGAACAAACCCTGCTACTACACAACCGCCGAGGAACCGCTCGGCGCCTCAGCTGCGGAGACTGCGGCAACCATCTGCGCTGCCCAAACTGCGATGTCGCCCTAGTCTTTCACGGTGATACCGGTCGTCTGCACTGTCACCTCTGTGGCCTAAAAACCTTTCCGCCCGCTACTTGCCCAACTTGCCAGAGCGGTGACCTCCACTATCGTGGCTTTGGGACAAAATTCCTGGAAGAAGAGATTCAACGGAGTTTCCCAGATGCCAAAATTGGCCGCATCGACCGCGACGAATCACTAAAAGACACACTTAACCAGACCCTTAGTGCAGCCCAAAGTGGAGAACTCAATATCCTCATTGGCACCCAAATGATTGCCAAGGGGCTTGATCTGGCCAACGTTACCTTAGTCGGCATTGTCGCCGCCGATGATCTGACCTCAGGAACTGATTTTCAGAGTCGCGAGCGAGCAGTAGCTCTTATGATGCAAGCCGCCGGTCGGGCTGGACGAGCTGATAAGCCAGGTGAAGTACTGATTCAGACTCGCCAATTAGACAATCCGATCTTCGACACTATCCAGACGCATGATTGGCGAAAATTTGCCGATGACGAGCTTGTAGCGCGCAAACAATTTCACTACCCACCCTACCGCTACTTGGCGCGACTCACCTTCCAGCGCCGCAGTACGGCAGCGGCCGAAAAAGCCGCTAGCGACTGGATGCAAAACCATCAGCAACCTGGCCTCGAGCTCCTTGGACCAGCCACCCCGTCGATTGGCAAGCAA